>JANMYG010000270.1:0-4529 GCA_031381865.1 Betaproteobacteria bacterium
GACGCTGCCGCCCAGGCCGACGCCGAATATTTCGCCGCGCCCGATCGCGATCAGCGCATGCGACAGCTGGTAACCCTTGCCCAGCGCGTGTTTCTCGCTCCACGGGTCGAGGTAGGCGAAGATGCGTTCGCGCCGCCAGTCCGACAGCGCGATCATCAGGCCGAAGGCCACCAACAGGATGGCGGCGATCAGGAAGAACATGCGCGCATTGACGCCGCCGAGGAACAGGATGCCCATCGCGATCACCGCGATGACCATGAAGGCGCCCATGTCCGGCTCGGCCAGCAGCAACAGGCCCACGACGGCCACCGCCAGACCCATCGGCATCACGGCGCGGAAGAAGCGCTCCTTGACGTCCATCTTGCGCACCATGTAGTCGCAGGCGTAGAGCAGCACCGCGAACTTGGCCAGTTCGGAGGGCTGGAACGTGATCGGCCCGATCGCCAGCCAGCGCCGGGCCCCGTTGACGCCCTTGCCGAGCTGCGGAATCAGCACCGCGATCAGCAGCACCAGCGAGGCCACGAACAGCCATGGGGCGAGTCTTTCCCAGGTCGCCACCGGAATCTGGAACGCGATCAGCGCGACGACGAAGGAGATCGCCAGCCACATCATGTGGCGCAGCAGGAAATGGGTGTGGCTGTAACGCGCAAACCTGGGGTTGTCGGGCATCGCGATCGACGCCGAGTAGACCATCACCAGGCCCCAGGCGAGCAATGCCACGGTGACCCACACCAGCACCTGGTCGAAACTCGCCAGGCGCATCGGCGCCGCCGACATGGCGTTGCGCCGGCCCGCGCCCAGGCGCACCGGCAGGTGCTCGGGGGCGGCCAGCGACAGGGCTGCGAGCCAGCCGCTGATGCGCTGCAGCACGGTCGTCATGCCGCGCCCTCCAGCGGCATGCCGTGCGCCTGCGCCAGCTCCTGCACGGCTTCGCCGAAGACCCGGGCACGGTGCAGGTAGTTGTCGAACATGTCCAGGCTGGCACAGGCCGGCGACAGCAGCACCGCGTCACCGGCTCGCGCATGCGCGGCGGCCTGCGCCACCGCCTCCTGCAGGCTGTCGGCCATGACGAGTTCCACACCGCCGCCGTGCAGGGCGCTGCGGATCAGGCCCGCATCGCGCCCGATCAGCACCACGGCGCGCGCAAACTGCGCCACCGGCGCGGCCAGCGGTGAAAAATCCTGGCCCTTGCCGTCGCCACCCAGGATCACCACCAGCCGGCGTTCGGCACCCAGCCCGCCGAGCGCGGCCACCGTGGCGCCGACATTGGTGCCTTTGCTGTCGTCGAAGTACTCCACGTCCGCCACCACGCCGATGGACTGCACTCGGTGCGGTTCGCCGCGGTATTCGCGCAGGCCGTACAGCACCGGCGCCAGCGCGCAGCCAGCCGCGGCGGCCAGCGCCAGCGCCGCCAGCGCGTTGACCGCGTTGTGGCGGCCCCGGATGCGCAGCGCCTCGGCCGGTATCAGGCGCTGGATGTGCAGCTCCTCGGCGTCCTGCCCCTTGCGCGGCTTGTAGGTCGGGTCGGCTTCCATGGCGCGCACCAGCCAGGCCATGCCGTTGACCTGTTCGATGCCGAAATCACCGGCGCGCCGGGGCATGCCCGCGCCAAAGCTGACATGCGCGCGCTGGGGCCTGCCCTTGGCCGGCGCGGCCAGCATGGCCAGCACCAGCGGATCGTCGCGGTTGAGCACCATCAGCGCGTGTTGCCCGAAGACCCGCGCCTTGGCCTGTGTATAGGCGGCCATGCCGCCGTGCCAGTCGAGGTGGTCCTGGCTGAGGTTGAGCACACTGGCCGCGCTGGGTTCGAAGGCTGCCGGCGCCGTGCCCGGCGCCGCGGCGTCGGCGAGCTGGAAACTGGACAGCTCCAACACCCAGACTTCGGGCAGTGTCGCGGCGTCCAGCCGCTGCGCCAGCGTGTCGAGCAAAGTCGGGCCGATGTTGCCGGCGACGGCCACCGATTTGCCGGCCCGCTCGACCAGTTGCCCGGTCAGGGCGGTCACAGTGGTCTTGCCGTTGGTGCCGGTGATGGCCAGCAGTTTGGGAGCATAGGACTGCGCCACGCGCAGCGCCTCGAGCGCCTGCGCGAACAGGTCGAGTTCACCCCAGACCGGTATGCCGCGCGCTTGCGCGGCGCTGGCAATTTCGGCCACCTGCGCCGGCGCCAGCCCGGGGCTCTTGAGCACCAGTGCCGCGCCAGCGCCGTCGAGAAGCGCGGCGTCGAGCGCAGCGCAGATGAAACGCGCGCCCGGCAGTTCGGCACGCAACAGCTCCAGCTGCGGCGGGGCTGCGCGGGTGTCGGCCACCGTGACCTGGGCGCCCGCGCGCGCGCACCAGCGCGCCATCGCCAGCCCGGAAGCACCAAGCCCCAGGATCAGCACGGAAGAGTGTTGCAGCGCGAACATGGTGGCCGGCTTCAGCGCAGTTTCAGGGTCGACAGCCCGACCAGGCACAGCAGCATCGTGATGATCCAGAACCGGACCACC
The DNA here is from genome assembly GCA_031381865.1 of Betaproteobacteria bacterium. GTDB lineage: Bacteria > Pseudomonadota > Gammaproteobacteria > Burkholderiales > Burkholderiaceae_C > CAISIP01. The sequence goes on from JANMYG010000270.1 coordinate 2,487, forward strand.
ACCTGCGTTTCCTTCCAGCCGCTTTTCTCGAAGTGGTGGTGCAGCGGCGCCATGCGCAGCAGCCGGCGGCCTTCGCCGAACCTGCGCCGCGTGTACTTGAAGTAGGTCACCTGCAGCATCACCGACAACGCCTCGGCGACGAAGATCCCACCCATGATGGCCAGCACGATTTCCTGGCGCACGATGACGGCGATCGTGCCCAGCGCGCCCCCGAGCGCCAGCGCGCCGACGTCGCCCATGAACACCTGCGCCGGATGGGTGTTGAACCACAGGAACGCCAGGCCGGCGCCGGCCATCGCCGAGCAGAAGATCAGCAGTTCGCCGGAACCGGGGATGTGTGGCAGGAACAGGTATTTCGAGAACACCGCGCTGCCCGTCACATAGGCGAACACGCCCAGCGCCGATCCGACCATCACCACCGGCATGATCGCCAGTCCGTCCAGCCCGTCGGTCAGGTTGACCGCATTGCTCGACCCCACGATGACGAGGTAGGTCAGCAGCACGAAGCCCAGCACGCCGAGCGGATAACTTATTTCCTTGAAGAACGGCAGCTGCAGCCCGGCCTTGGGCGGCAGGCTGAGGTCGAAGCCCGACTGCACCCACTTGAAGAACAGCTCCAGCACGCGCATGTTGGAGTTCTCCGAAATGCTGAACACCAGGTACAGCGCGGCGACCAGGCCGATCACGGACTGCCAGAAGTACTTTTCGCGCGAGCGCATGCCCTCCGGGTCCTTGTGCACCACCTTGCGCCAGTCGTCGACCCAGCCGATGGCGCCGAATCCCAGTGTCACCACCAGCACGATCCAGACGAACCGGTTGGTCAGGTCGAACCACAACAGGGTCGACAACGTGATGCACAGCAGTATCAGCACGCCGCCCATGGTGGGCGTGCCGCCCTTGCTGATGTGAGACTGCATGCCGTAGCCACGCACCGGTTGGCCGATCTTGAGTTCGGCCAGGTGGCGGATCACGAACGGTCCGGCGGCCAGGCCCATCAGCAGCGCGGTGAGCGCGGCCATGACGGCGCGAAAGGTCAGGTACTGGAACACCCGGAAGAACCCGAGCTCGGGAGACAGCGTCTGCAGCCACTGCGCGAGGTTCAGCAGCATGGTGCGTCCCCGGCTCTTTCGGCGCCCTGCGGCGGGACCGGGGCGAGGGCTTGCACGAGCCGCTCCATCTGCATGAAACGCGAGCCCTTGACCAGCACGCTCGCGCAGCCGGGCAGGGCGGCCCTGGTTGCAGCGACCAGGCTGGTCATGTCGCCGAAGTGGCGCGCGCCGCTGAACTGCCGCGCCGCCACCTGCGCCCGCGCGCCCAGGGTGAACAGCAACTCGATGCCCAGCGCGCGCGCCTGGCGCCCGGCCTGGGCATGGAACTGCTCGCCCTGGTCGCCGACCTCGGCCATGTCGCCCAGCACCATCAGGCGCGGTGCCGGCAACGAGGCCAGCAGCACCAGCGCGGCCTGCACCGAGTCCGGGTTGGCGTTGTAGCTGTCGTCCACCAGCGTGCACGGCTTGCCGTCGACGGTCAATGCGATCGTCCGTGAACGTCCCTTGACCGGTTCGAATGTTTCGAGCCCGCGCCGTATTTCGGCCAGTCCAACACCGGCGGCCAAGGCGCAGGCGGTCGCCGCCAGCGCGTTGTGCACGTTGTGCAGCCCTGCCACGCGCAGCGCGAATGCGAAGGCACCCGCCGGTGTGTGCGCCTGCACCTGCCAGGCGCCATCGGTCCAGGCCGGTGCTTCGCAGCGGACGTCGGCCGGCGCCGCGCCGGGTTCCGGCGCGGCCGGCTGGACCGCAAACGTCATTTGTGGCCGCGTCGCCGCGAGCCGGCGCCACAACCCGGCATAGGTGTCGTCGTGCGGGAACACGGCGACGCCGGCCGGCGGCAGCGCGCCGATGACCGCGCCGTTCTCATGCGCCACCGCTTCCACGGTGGCCATGAATTCGAGATGCTCGCGCTGGGCGTTGTTCACCAGCGCCACGGTCGGCCTGGCCATGGCCGCGAGCCGGGCGATCTCGCCCGGATGGTTCATGCCCAGTT
>JANMYG010000271.1:0-1902 GCA_031381865.1 Betaproteobacteria bacterium
TGTGCTGGCTGGTCGCGCGCGTGGTGGCGACGGCGCGATCGAAGGCACGCTGCAATCCGGCGTCGCTGAGGTCAGCCGTGGCGCAATGGCCGAAATGCCCGTCCACCAGCACCTCGCACATCGCGCCGACGTCCAGCGCGCTGTGGTTGCGCTCGGGCTGCGCGTTGCGCACCGCGCGCATGGTCGTGGTCTCGCTGCAGCAGCGCAGGCCGGCCCATTGGGCGGAGCGCAGCGCGTGCCGCAGGGCGTCTTGGTACGGCAATGTGGTCAGGGGCATGGGCGGGCGCCGGGACCGGGCAAAAGCCGATCGCTGCGAGATAGGGATTTTGCCTGCTCGGCGCGCAGCGTGCCGGCCGGTGCGCCGGTTCAACGACCCAGGCGCTGCAGTATGGCGGCGCGTGTGCCTGCAACGTCGGCCGCGAACGGGCCCTGTTGCAGCGCGGCGCGGTCGATCACGGCCAGCGCCTCGTCGTTGCGCCCGAGGTCGGACAGCACCTGCGCCAGGTTGTTGAGCACTTCCTGCGAATCGGGGCTGGTCCGGGCGGCCTGGCGCAACACCGCCTCGGCCCGGTCGAACTCGTGCGCCGCGTAGTAGCGGTTGCCCAGGGCGACGCTGGCGAGCGGGTTGCCGGGCCAGCGGGCCAGGAAGGCCTCCCACGCGCTGCGCGACGCGGCCGGGCTGGCACCGCGGTCGAAGGCCAGCAAGGCCGGCAGGTAGCCGGCTTCGGTGGCCGTTGCCGGCAACGTGCCGGGCGGCGTGACCACCATGGCCCAGTAACCACTGCGCCGCCAGGTCGCCTCGAAGATGGTGAACGGCAACGCCTGGCGCCTGGTTTCGCCCGAGCGCAGGTACAGCTCGCCCGCCGCGTAATCGAAGCCGACCACCACCGCGTAATGCCAGCTCGAGAGTGGCCACAGCCCGAGGTCCTGCAACACCAGCACTGGGTGGCCGGCAGCCAGTTCGCGCAGCAGGGCGTCGTAGGTGGGCGCTGTCTGCCAGCCCACGAGCCCATGGCGCCTTGGCGCGGCCAGCATCTCGAGCTGCAGGCTGCCACGCCGGGCGGGGAGGTAGACCTGGTCCACCAGCGCATCGGGCGCGACCGCGGCGCCGGCGGCGTTCATGGTGGTCGCCAAGGCCGCCGGGCCGCATTGGAAATCGGTCTGGGGAAAGAACGGGACCTCGCGCAACTCGAGGCTGCGCGGCACATCGGCCGGCCAACTGGTGCGCAGCGCGATGGTCTGCGGAACGAACTGCGCGCAGCCTACCAGCCATGCGCACAGGCACAGCAGGCAAGCCCGTGAAATACCCCAGGTCACTCCGGCGCGGCCCCGTGCCCGCCGACCCGTGGGCCAGGCGCAAAAGAAGGCTGCATTCGCGCCGTGGTGCTTATTTGCGGTACCAGATGAACCAGACCAGCAGGGCTACCAGGATCACGGCGCCCCAGGAAACATTGGCGCCGGCCGGTGCCGTGTCGATGGTGCTGGCCAGGGTGTGCACTTCCTGGTCGCTCATGGCCGCGACGCGGTCGCGCGCCACGGCGGGGTCGAGGCCCTGCGCCAGCATCTGGCTGGTGACGTCGCTGCGGCTGAGCGCCGCCAGCACCACCGCCCTGTCCGACTGCACGCTGGCCGCCGCGGCCGCCTGGTCGGTGCTGATGATCCCGGCGCGCGCGGTCTGGAATGACAACGAAAGCATGGCCAGTACGAGGATGCGGCATAACACGTTCATGGTGACGGATTTCATATCGGATTCCTTGGTGCAGGGTGGTTGGGAAGCGGGTCCATGGGCATGGTGTGTTCCACACGCCACGGGGCCCGAAAACCATGATAGGCCGATGGCTGCCCGGGTCAATGGCCAAACACTGACTTTACGCACAGGCGCGCGAACCGGGGTCCGGCCAG
>JANMYG010000277.1:0-7291 GCA_031381865.1 Betaproteobacteria bacterium
CGCGCTGACCACCGATTCGATGGCCGAGAACTTTGCCGACCCGCGCCGTTTCGTGGTGTTCGACCGGCTGGCGCGCGAGGTGATGGCGGTTGCCGCAGCCGGCGGGGTGGCGCCGGTCGGGTTCAATGGTTTCGATCCGGCGTGTTTCGCGCCCGGCGCACCGGATGCCGGCGCGCGCGCGTCGATTGCCGCGCTGGCGGAATTCAACCGCCACACCGCCAAGACACACACCGGCATCTACCGGGACCTGGCGGTGCGCAAGCGCAAAACCGAGGTCGATCCGCAGATCGGCGTGATTGCCGAACTCGGCGGCGCGGCTGGCGTGGCGACACCCGCGATCACCTGCCTGGTAAAGCTCATCCACGACATCGAGGACGGGCGGCGACTGATGGCGTTCGAGACCCTGCAGATCCTGATCGACCAATGCAGCGCCGCACCGGCAACCGCATGACGGGCGACCGGCGCCGCGCCTTGGCGCCGAGCCGGAAGCGAGACACGCCACAAGCACCGCACCATGTTGATTGACTTTGCCGGCAAGACCGCGATCGTCACCGGCGCGGCCCATGGCTTCGGGCGCGCGACCAGCCTGGCGCTGGCCGAACGCGGCGCGCATGTCTGGGCGCTCGACATCGTCGCGCACGAACTGCAGCAAACCGTGGACCTGTGTGTTGACGCCGGCGGACGCTGCGACAGCCGGGTGGTCGACATCACACACGCCGATGCGGTGCACGCGCTGGTCGGGGAAGTTTGTCGCACGCATGGCCGGGTCGACATCCTCGTGAACAACGCTGGCGGCGTGTTGGGCCAGGTGGGCCGGCCGCTGGAGACCGTCACGCCACAGGAATGGAACGCGATTTTCGCGGTCAATGTCAGCGGCGCGTTCTACCTCAGCCAGGCGGTGGCGCCGGGCATGAAGGCCGCGCGCGCCGGACGGATCGTGAATATTTCCAGCGGCGCCGGGCTCACGATCAGCCTGACCGGCATCCAGGCGTATGCCGCCGCCAAGGCCGCGCTGATCAGCCTGACGCGCCAGCTCGGGCATGAACTCGGCGCGTGGGACATCACGGTCAACTGCATCGCCCCGGGTTTCGTGCGCTCCAACGAAAACACCGAGCGGCAATGGCAGTCCTACGGTGTCGATGGCCAGCAGGCCTTGCTCAACGGTATCGCACTCAAAAGGCTCGGCACTCCGGCCGACATTGCCCACGGCGTGCTGTTTTTTGCCTCCGACTACGCAGGCTGGATCACCGGCCAGACCATCGCCATCGACGGCGGCAAATAGGCGGGGACCATCTGCGCATGATCACTTTCCACAACCAGTTGCACGCCCTGCACCAGGGCCGGCAGGAGATGTTCCGCGGCCGGATGGTGCCGTGTTTCGAAGTGCCGGCACGGGTCGACCATGTGCTGGCCCAGGTCGAGCAGCGCAAACTGGGCCCGGTGCAGCAGCCGGCCCGGTTCGACGAAGCGGTGCTGGCCGGCATCCACGCACCGCTGTACCTGCACTTTCTGGAGCATGCCTGGGCTGACTGGGTGGCGCAGGACCCGACCAATGCGGCGCGCGACGCGTTGCCCTCCGTCTGGCCCAACCACAGCCTGCGCGGCGACGTGTTGCCAGCCAACTTTGCGGCGCGCATGGGGCGATTTGCGTTCGATACCGGTTCGCCGCTGACTGCCGGCACCTGGGTCGCGGCGCGCGAAGGCGCGTTTTGTGCTTTGAGCGCTGCACATGCCGTGGCCGACGGCGCGCGCGCTGCGTTCGCGCTGAGCCGCCCGCCGGGGCACCATGCGGGCGGCGACTTCTATGGTGGTTACTGCTTTTTGAACAATGCCGCGCTGGCGGCCCAGGCGCTGCGCGACCGCGGCCTGGAGCGCGTGGCCGTGCTCGACGTCGACTACCACCACGGCAACGGCACGCAGGCCATCTTCTACCACCGCGCGGACGTGTTGTTCGCCAGCATCCATGGCGACCCGCACACCGAATACCCGTTCTTCCTGGGTTATGCGGATGAACAGGGCGCGGGCGCCGGCGCCGGATGCAACCTCAACCTGCCGTTGCCGCGAGGCACCGGTTTTGCGGTCTGGCGCGAAGCGCTGGCCGTGGCTTTGCAACGCATCGCCGATTTCGGCGCCCAAGCGCTCGTGGTGTCGCTTGGGCTCGATACCTTCGAGGGTGACCCGATCTCGGGCTTCCAACTGCGCGGCGAAGACTATTTCCGGGTTGGCGAGGACCTGGCGCGGGCGGGCCTGCCGACAGTGTTCATCTTCGAAGGCGGATACGCCGTGGCGGAGCTGGGCATCAACGCCGTCAACGTGCTCGAAAGTTTTATTCAGCGCGCCGGATAGGCCGCCATGCGAACGAGGTTTTCGATATTCAAGACACCGTTCGCCCTGAGCCTGTCGAAGGGAGCCCTTCGACAGGCTCCCTTCGACAGGCTCCCTTCGACAGGCTCAGGGCGAACGGACATTGGCTGGTCATCAATTTGGCAAAGATCAATAGCTGTCTTCCCGATGCCGGGTGCGCAGCAACGCAACCCAGCCCACCAGCGCAACCAAGGCCAGCGCCAGCGGAAAACCCAGCGTCGGTGACCACTGCAACAACACACCCGACACCGAGGAGGCGCACATGCTGCCGAGTGTGTAGGTGAGCACCAGCACGGCGGTGCTGTTGACGAGCGTGATGCCCTGTTCGCGCGAGCCGATGTCGATCATGGCCAGCGTGTACAGGCTGCCGCCGGCGCCGCCCCACAGAAATACAACCGGCCAGGCCAGCGCGCCGATGTGCGCGACGAACGGGATCACGCAGGTCGCAGCCAGGGTGGCGAAGGACAACTCGATCATCATCGTCCGCCGTCCGGCCGCCTTGTCGGTCCAGCGGTCGGCCAGCATGCCGACGGGCAGCATCATGAGCGCGCTGCCGAGTCCGCTGGCCGACACCAGCAGGGCCGCCGTCGCGGCGCCCAGGCCGAGCGCCAGGCCGTACAGCGGCAGGATCGAGGTGATGCCGCTTTCGAAAAACCCACCCACAAAACCCGCCAGCATGATGATCGGGTGCTTGACCAGGGCCTGCCAGACACCGCGCAGACCGACCTTGGATGCGTGTGCGTCCAGCGCCGGCGGCATGGGCGGGATCAGCAGGCTGCAGGCCAGCCCGGTGACCATGAAGCCGATCGCCAGCCACAACGCGGACGGCTGGGCGGGGCCAACCCACACGAGCACGGCCGGGCCGATGACGAAGGTGGTGCCGACCATGGTCTCGAAGATGCCGATATAACGTCCGCGTTGCCCCGGCGGCGAAAACTCGGCCACCACCGCTTCTGCCAGCACCCAACGCAGGCCAGCGGCAGCACCGACCAGCAGCTCGAGCGCGAACCACCACGCCAGCTGGTCGGTCAATGCAAATCCGAGCGACGCCACCGCCGGAATGCCGGCCGCAAGCCACAACGTTGGCCGGCGTCCGAGCTTTTGTGTCACCGATGACGAAAAAGGCGTGAACAGGAATATGCCGGCCCAGCCGGTCGCCGCGAACAGGCCCGCGACGGCGGTGGATACGTCGGCGCCCTTGAGCCGCAGCAGCAGCAATGGCAGCAACATGAAGTAACCGACCAGCTCGAGGAAGGTCGAGGCGAAGATCGAAAAAAGACCCAGTTGTGCTTTGCTCGAAACCATGGCCGCTGTCCGCCGGTGCCTGCTGATCGGTCGATCAGGATTGCGCCCGGAGTGAGCCGGGTCGGCGGCCTTTGCCAGCGTGGTCAGGCGCGTGGTGCCCGGGGCCGTTTACCAGCCCGGAGCGAACAGGCTCGCCAGGCCGCACGGCAAGCAGGGCCCGGGCCACCTCGGCGAATCCGGCACCGCGTTCGCCCCGCGTGATGTAACGCGGCAGGTGGGTGAGCTCGGATTCGAAGCGCCGGATATTGGCGACACCCACCGATTGCGCAAAGGCTTCGAACATGAGCTGGTCATTGGTCGAGTCGCCCACATACACCCACTGGCCGATCTCCGCGTCGAGCGCGCGGCCGTACAGTTCGCGCACGATCCAGCGCGCGCCCAGCAATTTGTTGTGGTCGCCGAACCAGCCGTTGATGTGGATGCTGCTGACCGTGGCCGACATGCCTTCTGCGCGCATGATGCGCACGACCTGTGCGATGCGGTCTGCGCCAAGGTGCGTGAATTCACTGTGGTCGATGGCGATATCGGTTTCCCGTCCCGGCGAGTCCCGCGACAACAAGGCGCCTGGCACCTCGCGCAACACGCGTCGCGCCACCTGCTGCAACCGCATGAAATAGGCGTGGCGTTTTTGCGCGTCCTGCAGGTAATACAGCTTGGTCAACTCGCCGTCTGCAGGCGCCGCCGATTCGCCGCTGCCACCGCGCGCCGGTGCGACAGGGCCACCGCGCGCCGGTGTGATGAGGCCGCCATGCGCTGGTGTCGACGGTGCACCACGCGCTGGTGCCACCGGGTCGCCTTGCGTTGGTGTCACCAGGTCAGCGCGCAGCAGAGCGACGGCGCCGTTTTCCGCCACGATCGCGTCGACCGGCCAACTGCGCGCAAACGGCACGCTCCATCCGACCGGGCGCCCGGTGATCGCGACGACGGGCAGGCCGGCATCGCGGAGCTGCCCGAGCGCCTGCAAGGCATCGGAAGTGATCGCACCGTCGGTCGTGAGCGTGTCGTCGATGTCGGTGAAGACACCGACGATGCCACGGCGGTGTTCCGCCGGCCAGTGAGACAGGGGCTGCATGGCGGATTGCGGTCGGAGCAGGTGGGTCAATCCGCGGTCTGCAGCGCCAGCCCGGCGTGTTCGCGCAGCGGATGGAAGTGGATCTTCGGAAACCGCTCCTGCGCCAGCCGCACGTCGTAGGGTGAGGTGCACAGGTAGGCCAAGGTGTTGGCGGCGTCGCGCGCCATGCGCATCGGGTAGGCGTCGCAGAAGGCCTTGAGTTCGGCCGGCGTGTCGGCGGTGATCCAGCGTGCGCCGACGTACTGGCAGGATTCCAGGCGCACGTCGGCGTCGTATTCGCCCTTGAGGCGGTGTTGCACCACCTCGAACTGCAACTGGCCCACAGCGCCCAGCAGCATGTTGCGGCCGACCTCCGGGCGGAACACCTGGATCGCGCCTTCCTCGCCGAGCTGCGCCAGGCCCTGCTGCAGCTGTTTGGTGCGCAGCGGGTTCTTCAGGACCACGGTGGTGAACATCTCGGGCGCAAAGAACGGCAACCCGGTGAACTGCAGCGCCACGCTGCCATCGGTGATGGTGTCGCCGAGCTGCACCCCGCCGTGCGTCGTGAAACCCACGATGTCGCCGGCGTAGGCTTCGTTCACCGCTTCGCGGCGCTGGCTCATGAAGGTGACCACGCTGGTGGGGCGCAGTTCCTTCGCCGTGCGCTGCACCTTGAGTTTCATGCCCGGCGTGTATTTGCCCGAACACATGCGCACGAAGGCGATGCGGTCGCGGTGCGACGGGTCCATGTTGGCCTGCACCTTGAACACGACGCCGGCGAACGACTCGTCATCGGGCTGGACCACTTCGAGCACCGGCTGCCCGTTGACGGCGCGCGAACTGGTGCGGGGCTGCGGCGAGGGCGCCAGGTCCACCAGTGCGTCGAGCACCTCCATGACGCCGAAATTGTTCACGCCCGAGCCGAAGAACACGGGGGTCTGCTTGCCGGCCAGGAAGGCCGCGTGGTCCCAGGTGGGCGAGGCGCCGGCCGCCAGTTCCATGCTGTCCATGGCGACTTCGAATTCGTGACCGAAACGCTCCAGCAGCGTTGCGCGGTCGCTCAATGGGATGGTCGTGAAATCCTGCGGCCGGCGCTCCTTGCCGGATTCGAACACCGTCATGGCCTGGGTCTGGACGTTGACGATGCCGCCGAAGGATTTGCCCTGGCCGACCGGCCAGGTCATCGGCACGCAGGGCATGCCGAGCTCGCGCTCGATCTCGTCGAGGATGTCGAGCGGCTCGCGCACCTCGCGGTCCATCTTGTTCACGAAGGTGATGATCGGCGTGTTGCGCTGGCGGCAGACCTCGATCAGCCGGCGCGTCTGCGCCTCGACGCCGTTGGCGGCGTCAATCACCATCAGCGCCGAGTCCACAGCGGTCAGCACCCGGTAGGTGTCCTCCGAGAAATCCTTGTGCCCGGGGGTGTCGAGCAGGTTGATCACGTGGTCGCGGTAGGCCATCTGCATCACCGAGCTGGCAACCGATATGCCGCGCTGTTTTTCGATCTCCATCCAGTCGCTGGTCGCATGGCGGGTGGCCTTGCGCGCCTTGACCGACCCGGCGATCTGGATCGCGCCCGAGAACAGCAGCAGCTTCTCGGTCAGCGTGGTCTTGCCGGCGTCGGGGTGGGAAATGATGGCAAAGGTGCGGCGGCGCCGTGTTTCGGCCAGGTAGGACATGCGGTATCTGTGAATTGCGACCGGCTTTGTGTGTCAGCGTCGGGCCATTGCGGTGCGCCCGTGGACAAGCCAGGTCTGGAAAAGGTAGAATTATCGCCTTCCGAGGAGCGTTGCAGTTCACACAGCGGTGAACGAGGCTCGGACAGCATGGTTCCCAGTTCGTGGGCACCATCGCATCAACGGCGCTCACCCACTGTTCTGTGCGGTGAGCCTCCCCAAAAAGAGTCTTGCTACAGCCGGTGGTTTGTTCAATTCATATCTGGAGTGAGCCATGAGCGCCGTACTGAAACCAATCAAGAACCAGGACTACGAAATTGCCGACCTGAGCCTCGCGGCCTGGGGCCGCAAGGAATTGACCATCGCCCAGACCGAAATGCCGGGCCTGATGGCGATCCGGGAGGAATTCGCCAAGTCGCAGCCGCTCAAGGGCGCACGTATCACGGGTTCGCTGCACATGACGATACAGACCGGCGTGCTGGTCGAGACGCTGCAGGCGCTGGGCGCGCAGGTGCGCTGGGCGTCGTGCAACATCTTCTCGACCCAGGACCACGCGGCCGCCGCGCTGGTGGCCGCCGGCACGCCGGTTTTTGCCTACAAGGGCGAGACCCTGAGCGACTACTGGGACTACACCCACCGCATCTTCGAATTCGGCCCCAAGGGCTCGAAGGCGGAAGGGCCGAACATGATCCTGGACGACGGCGGCGACGCGACATTGCTGATGCACCTGGGCGCACGGGCAGAAAAGGACATCAAGGTGCTGGCCAAGCCCGGCAGCGAAGAAGAGATCTGCCTGTTCAACGCCATCAAGGCCAAACTCAAGCTCGACCCAACCTGGTACAGCCGCCGCCTCAAACACATCATCGGCGTGACCGAAGAAACCACCACCGGCGTG
>JANMYG010000335.1:0-11985 GCA_031381865.1 Betaproteobacteria bacterium
CATCATGGACCCGATCGCGCTCAACGAATTGATACCGAGCTGGAAGGAACTTGGCGCCCCTTTGAACCAGCCAGTCACCGATGACGCGATGGTTTTCCTGAGCGAGAACTCATCCTTCCGCACGCCCAATTTCCTGCTGCCGGGTTGCCTGCAAAACCACGGCAACTACATCGTCAGTCTGGGCGCTGTCACGCGCTGGATGGCGCAGCAAGCCGAGGGCCTGGGCGTCGAGATTTTCCCCGGCTTTGCCGCCGCCGAAGTGCTGTACAACGACGACGGATCGGTGAAGGGTGTGGCCACCGGCAACCTGGGTGTGGGCAAAGACGGCGAGCCGGGCGAAAACTTCCAGATCGGTATGGAGCTGCATGCCAAGTACACCATTTTTGCGGAAGGCGCGCGCGGCCACCTGGGCAAACAACTGATTGCGCGGTTCAAGCTCGATGAAGGCAAGGACCCGCAAACCTATGGTCTGGGCGTGAAGGAGTTGTGGGAAATCGACCCCAAGCGCCACCAGCCAGGTTTTGTGCTGCACACGGCTGGCTGGCCGATGGACAACAGCACCTATGGCGGCGCGTTTTTGTACCACCTCGAAGACAACAAGATCGCGCTGGGTTTTATCACCGGCCTGGACTACAGCAACCCGTACCTGAGCCCGTTTGAGGAATTCCAGCGCTGGAAGACGCACCCCAATGTCCGCTGGTATTTGGAGGGTCAGGACAAGGGGCTCAAACCCGCCAAGCGGCTGGCTTACGGCGCCCGGGCGATCACCGCCGGCGGCTTGCTCGCGTTGCCCAAGACCGTGTTTCCGGGCGGTGCCCTGGTGGGCTGTGAAGCGGGCTTCCTGAATGTGAGCCGCATCAAGGGCAGCCACGCCGCGATCAAGACCGGCATGCTGGCCGCCGAGGCCGCGTATGCGGCCGTCACCAGCGGACGCCAGCATGATGAGCTCAGTGCCTATCCGCAAGCATTTGAGAAAAGCTGGCTTTACACCGAGCTGAACCGGGCGCGCAACTTCAAGGCCTGGTTCAAGAAGGGCCTGACTGTCGCCACGGTCATGAACGGCGTGGAACAGTTCGCGCTCAAGGGCAACATCCCCTGGACCCTGCACCGCGACAAGCCCGACCATGTGTACCTCAAGCCGGCCGCCGAATGCAAACCCATCATCTATCCCAAACCCGACGGCAAGCTCACCTTCGACCGGCTCTCGAGCGTGTTCATCAGCAACACCAACCATGAAGAGCAGCAGCCGGCACACCTGACGCTCAAGGACGCCAGCGTGCCGGTGGGCATCAACCTGGCGAAGTTCGCCGGCCCGGAGGCGCGTTATTGCCCGGCCGGTGTGTACGAGTTCGTCAAGAACGAGGACAACAGCGACCGGCTGCAGATCAATGCGCAGAACTGCGTGCATTGCAAGACCTGCGACATCAAGGACCCGACCCAGAACATCGTGTGGGTCACGCCCGAAGGCGGCGGCGGGCCGAACTACGCCGGCATGTAGGCCCACGGCCGGTCCGAACGCCAACCGCCACGTTCAAGGAAAACCGATGTCGCGCCTTAAGCCGCTGCCCCCCGAGACCACGCCGGAGCTCAAGCCGCATTTCGACTTCTTCCTCGGCACGCTGGGCTTCACGCCCAACAGCGTGCTCACGATGCAGCGCAAGCCGAAGATGGTGCAGGCCTTCGCGCAGCTCAATGCCGCCGTGATGGACCCGGCCGGCGAGGTGAACCAGGGCTTTAGACGCCTGATCGGCCATGTCGTGAGCAAGGTGTCGGGCTGCCTGTATTGCCAGGCGCACACCCTGCTCGGTGCGCACAACTTCGGCATCAGCGACGCCAAGCTGGCCGACGTCTGGACCTACGCGACGAGTCCGCACTACAGCGTGCGCGAACGCCTGGCGCTGGACTTCGCGCTGGCCGCCGCGAGCCAGCCCAACGCGGTCACCGACGCGTCCTTCGCCGAATTGCAGCAGCACTGGAACGACAACGAGATCACCGAGATCCTCGGCGTCGTGGCGATGTTCGCGTTCCTGAACCGCTGGAACGACACCATGGCCACGCCGCTCGAAGCCAGCCCGACGGCGGTGGCCGAGCGCTCGCTCGGCGCCCGGGGCTGGACCGCCGGCAAACACGCGCAGTAGCGATTTACCGGGCCCGGACCGGCCCGCCCCATCCGTTCAGGCGCCCGGTGGCGCGCTGCCTTGCGCCAGCCAGTCGCCGACACAGGTGTTGAACCCGGCCGGTTGCTGCACCATGACCCAATGGCCGGTCGCGAACGCCTGCACCCTGGAGCCGGGGCGCGACGCCAGCCGTTGCAGCCACTGCGGCGAGTGGAACATGAAGGGCTTGCGCTCACCATAGATGTAGAGCACCGGGCAATGCGGGTCCACCCGTGCCGCCCGGCCCAGCCCGCCGTAGCTGCCGAACCATAACATCGCATAGGGATAGTTCATCTGCCAGCCGATGCGCGACGGCTCAGTGCGACAGCGCAGCGCGCGTGCCATCCAGCGCGTCATGCGGTCACCGAGCGCGCCGCCCAGCTTCCACGCCACGGCGAGCCAGAACTGGTAGCCGAACACCTGCCACTTGGCCTTGGCCGACAGCGAGCGCGCCAGCGCACCCGTGTTGTAGTCGCCGATATCGACCGCCACGATACGCGCCACCCGCTGCGGATGGCGCGCTGCAAACTCGTAGCCGAAGATGCAACCCCAGTCATGCACCAGCAGCGTCACGGGCCGCCCCGGGCTGACTGCGGTCACGACCTGTTCGAACAGCCCGACCATCTGCGCCAGCGATGTGGCGCGCGCCGGCCGCTGCAGGTCGAATCCCGGCAAGGTGAAGCGCACAAACCGGTACCGCGCCTTGAGCGCCTCCACCGTGCCGTCCCACAAGCGGTGGGTGTCGGGCCAACCGTGCAGCATGACAACGGTGTCGGGGCCGTCGCCTTCGACAAAGACCTCGATGCCCTGGATATTCAGCGTGGGAGGCGGCATGGTGTGTTATTCGGCGACCACAAAATTCCTGACAGGCTTGATACGGTTCAAGCCGCCTTCCTGAACTCCAGCGGCAGCAGTCCTTCTTTCTTGGCATCCAGCAATACGATTTCAACGATCGTGCCGTCTTCGGCATAACTGATGTTGGTATGCCAGCCCTGCGACACCTCGCGCACGATCGGCTTGTCGGACACGCGAATCTGCAGGATATCGTCGTCCTCGAAATAGATGCTTTCCATGGCCGAAGCTCCCCGTGGTGCAGGATGGTTTTGACCACGACCACATTGTCGATGACTGCGGCGACGCCAAGCAAGTTGTCCGTGCGCTCCGGCACGTTTTTGTACAGCCACTATTGATCTTCCCCAAAATCATGACAGCCGGGATACCGGCGGCTTGGTGTGGGATCACGCCGACGGCGCATTCGGCTCCGCGGCTGTCCCCCGCCCTGCGGGCTCCTCCTTGATGCCGCTGCGCCGAACGCACCGCCGACCTGATCCTGCAATGTGGTTGGAGTGCGGTGCACCAAACACGTCAGCCGCCGAGAGGACCAAGCGGTTGTCGCGACGAGGTAGGGGAGGAGGCCGCAGGCCGGGGGACACGAGCAGCGGCAACTGCTTGGTCCTCTCGGCTCGCCACACCCGGCCCCCAGCCCCTGATTCACGACCGCAAGCCAAGCCAGAGCCCGCCAAACTGAACCTGTCATGATTTTTGGAATGCTCAATAGACACCGGCTTGCCTGCCGCATGCCCAACTTGGCCAGGTCGGTGGCGCGCCGCCGGCCCCCGGCCACCCGTGCGTGGAAACCCGCATAGGACGAAGCATGGCGCGCCGCCATAATGGCGTGCCCGCGGCGGCGCCCGATCGTTCCAATGACGGGCCACGCCAGCGCAGGAATCAACGCCACCCATAACAGGAGACACCCATGAAACTCGCCCGACTGGCCCTTGGCCTGACCCTTGCCCTTGGTTTTGTGGCCTGCGTCCACGCGCAGACCACGATGCGCATCAGCATCTCGGTAGGAAAGGATTCGCACCAGGGCGTCGGCATCGACGTGTTCGCCTCCGAGGTGGAAAAACGCACCGCCGGGCGCTACAAGGTGCAGACCTTCTATTCCGGCTCGCTCGGTGGCGAACGCGAATCGATCGAGGCGGTGCAGCTCGGCACGCAGGAACTCACGCTCACCTCGACCGGCCCGATACCGAACTTCGTGCCCGAGGCGCGCATCCTCGACATTCCGTTCCTGTTCAGGGACAAGGCGCACGCGCAGGCAGTGCTCGACGGCCCGATCGGGCAGGACATGCTGACCAAGTTCGACTCCAAGGGCTTCAAGGCGCTGGCCTGGGCCGAGAACGGCGTGCGCCACATGACCAACAGCAAGCGCGCGGTCAATGCGCCGGACGACCTCAAGGGTCTCAAGATGCGCACCATGGAGAACCCGGTGCACGTGGCGGCATACAAGGGCTTCGGCATCGTGCCCACACCGATGGCGTTCCCCGAGGTGTTCACGGCGCTGCAGCAGGGCACGGTCGACGGCCAGGAGAATCCGCTGTCGGTCATCATGGCGGCCAAGTTCGACCAGGTGCAGAAACACCTGACGCTGACCGGGCACGTGTATTCGCCGGCCATCTTCCTGATGAACAAGGCCGCCTTCGACAAGCTCTCGGCCGCCGACAAGACCGCGTTCCTGGAGGCCGCCAAGGCCGGCGCCAAAGCCAACCGCGCACGCGTCGCCGAGGACGACACCAAGGGCGTCGCCGAGTTGCGCAGCAAGGGCATGAACGTGATCGAGAATGTCGACAAGAGCAGGTTCGTCGCTGCGCTGGCGCCGGTCTACGTAGAGTTCGACAAGCAGTTCGGCAAGGCCGAAATCGACAAGATCCGCAACTACAAGTAGGCGCCCATCCGAGTGCGATGCATCGTGCCTGGCCCCGGCCAGGCATTTTTTCGGCGGTTGTGAAGGCGCGCACCAACGTGGCAGTCAAAGACGGTTTCCTGAGCTTCGAACGCTGGACCACCAGGTTGTCGATGGCTGCGGCGTGCGCGATGATGGCCACCGCCGCCAGCCTGGGCCTGTTCCAGATCTTCACGCGCTTCGTGATCGAGCGCCCGGCCGAATGGACCGAGGTGCTGATCCGTTTCAGCCTGATCTGGATGGTGTTCCTCGGCATTCCGATGGCGTTTCGCCAGGGCGCCATGGTCAGCGTCGACGTGTTGTACCGCTGGAGCCCGCCCAGGCTCAAGCGCGTACTCGACTGGGTGGTGTGCGCCGCCGCGCTGGTGCTGATGCTGATCGTGATCTGGTGGGGATGGGACTACGCCAACCGCGGCAAGGTGCAAACCGTCACCGGGCTCGAAGACGTGTCGATGTTCTGGGCCTACCTGGCGCTGCCGGTCGGCGGGGTGTTCAGCATCCTCGGAATCATCGGCAACCTGCTGGATCCCCAGCGGCTCGAACTGGAGACGGCGCAATGAGCGCGCCGGCACGCCAAGGCGGCGGGGAGCGGACATGACCGCGGCGATGCTCACCACGATGGTGCTGTGTTTCGCGCTCACGGTGTCCGTGGCCGTGTCGATCGGCCTGTCGGCGATGGTCGGCATCCAGATCGCCAACGTCAACATGCTGGTATCGGTCAAGGAGATGTTTTCCTCGATCAACAAGTTCCCGCTCGCCGCGATCCCGTTCTTCATTCTGGCCGGCAACGTGATGGAGACCGGCGGCATTTCGCGCCGCCTGGTGGAGTTCGCCAAGAGCATCGTCGGTGGCGTGCAGGGCGGCCTGCCGATGACGTGCGTCCTGACCTGCATGATCTTCGCCGCCGTCTCGGGGTCGTCGGTGGCCACCACCTTCGCCATCGGCGCGATCCTGATACCGGCCCTGATCAAACACGGCTACCCGACCGGTTATGCGGCGGCCCTGCAGGCCACCAGCGCCGAGCTCGGCGTGATCATCCCGCCCTCGATCCCGATGATCCTGTACGGCGTCAGCGCCGAGGTGTCGATCGGCGAACTGTTCATCGCGGGCTTCGGGCCCGGCCTGCTGATCGGCGGCGCCCTGATGCTGTTCGTCTACGTGTACTGCAAGATCAAGGGCTGGGGCAAGAACGACGGCGACGGACGCCTGGGCATCGGCCGGGCGACCTGGCAGGCCGGCTGGGCCCTGTTGATGCCGGTCATCATCCTGGGCGGCATCTACGGCGGCATCTTCACGCCGACCGAGGCGTCCGCGGTCGCGGTGTTCTACGCGCTCGTGGTCGGCATGCTTATCTACCGCGAGATCAAGGTCGCCGACCTGTTCCAAATCCTGCGCCGCTCGGTGATGGCCTCGGCCGTGATCATGTTCATCATCGCCAACGCCGGCCTGTTCGCATTCCTGATCACGCGCGCCGGCGTACCGGATGCGATCGGCCATTACCTCGAAGGTGTGCTCAAGAGCCCGGCCGTGTTCCTGCTGGGCGTCAACGCCGCGTTGTTCGTGATCGGCATGTTCATAGAGACCAGCGCCGCGATCATCGTGCTGGCGCCGATCCTGGCGCCGGTGGCGGTGCACTTCGGCATCGACCCGGTGCACTTCGGGCTGATCATGGTGGTGAACCTGGCGATGGGCATGATCACGCCGCCGTTCGGCGTGAACCTGTTCGCCGCCTGCACCGTTGCGCGCATTTCGCTCGACCGCATGATCCCGTTCCTGCTGCCGTTCGTGCTGGTCATCATCGGCTGCCTGATGGTCGTCACCTACGTACCGGGCTTGTCGCTGGGACTGCGCGACCTGGTGTACGCGAAATAACCGGCCCGGCGCCGCCGCGCAGCCGCTATACAATCCAAAACGTCAGGAGAGAGCCTCCCCTCGCGGAGGCCGCCGAAGGCGCAGTGCGGGCTGATTCCAGCAGTATGAACGCTCAGGCAAAAGGACTGGCAACCGGCGGCGGGTAGCGATACCGGCCGGCGTTTCCCCACTGGAGAGAGGCGGCAATACATGCCGCCCACCGAAGGAGCAAGCCGCTACCGGCGCCGTCAGGTGACCGGGCTGGCGGTGAATCTCTCAGGTACCACGGACAGCGGGGGCAGCCCATGGCATCGCGCCATGGTTCCAGTGCCCCTTGGAGAAAACCGTTGTCCACTTCAGACCAGCCCCTGCTTCATACCCCCCTGCACGACCTGCACGTCGAACTCGGCGCCCGCATGGTGCCGTTCGCGGGTTATTCGATGCCGGTGCAATATCCTGCCGGCGTGATGGCCGAACACCTGCACACGCGCGCCGCCGCCGGCCTGTTCGACGTGTCGCACATGGGCCAGTTGCGCCTGGTCGGGCCGGACGCCGCTGCGGCCTTCGAATCGCTGATGCCGGTCGATGTGGTGGACCTGCCGGTCGGCAAACAACGCTACGGCCTGCTGCTCAACGAAGCCGGCGGCATCCTCGACGACCTGATGTTCGTCAACCGCGACGCGGCCCGCGGTGGCGACATCTTCGCCATCGTCAACGGCGCCTGCAAGGCGGCCGACATCGCCCACATCCATGTCGCCATCGGCAGCCGCTGCCAAGTGATCCCCTGCCCCGAACTCGCGCTGCTGGCGCTGCAGGGGCCGCAGGCGGTGGCGGTGCTGCAGCGGCTGTGCCCCGGCATCGAACGGCTGGTGTTCATGAGCGGCGGCCAGTTCAGCATCGCGTGCGCCAACCGCGGGCAGACGCAACCGGTCGACTGTTTTGTTACGCGCAGCGGTTACACCGGCGAAGACGGCTTCGAGATCTCGGTGCCTGCGGGCCAGGCCGAAATGCTGGCGCGCACGCTGCTGGAGCAGCCCGAGGTCAAACCGGTCGGGTTGGGCGCGCGCAATTCGCTGCGCCTCGAAGCCGGGTTGTGCCTGTACGGCAACGACCTGGGCCCGACCACCACGCCGGTCGAAGCCAACCTGCTGTGGGCGATCCAGAAGGTGCGGCGCAGTGGCGGCGCACGCGCCGGCGGATTTCCGGGGGCCGCCACGGTGCTGGCGCAACTGGCCGGCGGCGCGCTCGCAGCCCAGCGCAAACGGGTCGGCCTGCGCGCGCTCGAACGCATTCCGGTGCGTGAACATACGCTGCTGCAACACCTGGACGGCCGCCCGGTGGGCGAAGTCACCAGCGGCCTGCTCGGCCCCACCATCAACCAGCCGATCGCGATGGCTTATGTGGTCAGCGATTGCGCCATTCCCGGCATGCGGCTCAACGCACTCGTGCGCGGCAAGTTGGTGCCGATGGAAGTGGTCGCCATGCCCTTCGTCCCGACCCGCTACCACCGGGGCTGAGCGCCCGGCCCGAACAGACATTTCAACCCAGGAGAAAAATATGGCAATCAAGTACACCGAAGACCACGAATGGCTCAGCATCGACGGCGACTCGGCCACGATCGGCATCACCCACCACGCGCAGGACGCGCTCGGCGACGTGGTGTTCGTCGAACTGCCCGAGGTCGGCAAGAGCTTTGCGGCCAAGGACATCGCGGGCGTCGTCGAGTCGGTCAAGGCCGCGGCCGATGTGTACATGCCGGTCAGCGGCGAGGTCACCGAAGTCAACGAAGCGCTGCGCGCCGACCCGGCGCTGGCCAATTCCGACCCGATGGGCGCCGGCTGGTTCTTCAAGATCCGGTTGTCCGACGCGTCGCAGCTCGACGCGCTGATGGACGAGACCAGTTACACCAAGTTTTCCGAAGCCGCCTGAGAAACCCCATGCCAACGCCATCCGCCACACCCCTGGACGAACTCGAGAACCCGCGCGAATTCGTCGCCCGCCACATCGGCATCAGCGCGGCGGACGAAGCGCACATGTTGTCGGCGGTCGGTGCGGCATCGCGCCGCGCGCTGATCGACGCCATCGTGCCGCGTTCGATTGCGCGCACGCAAGCGATGGCGATTCCCGCCGCCATCACCGAAGCCGCCGCGCTGGCCGAAGTGCGGGCCATCGCCGCGAAGAACCAGGTGCTCAGGAGCTTCATCGGCCAGGGTTATTACGGCACCCACACGCCCGGCGTGATCCTGCGCAACATCCTGGAAAACCCGGCCTGGTACACCGCCTACACGCCTTACCAGGCCGAGATATCGCAAGGCCGGCTGGAGGCGCTGGTCAACTTCCAGACCATGGTGTGCGACCTCACCGCCATGCCGATCGCCAACGCGTCGATGCTCGACGAAGCCACCGCCGCCGCCGAGGCCATGACACTGGCCAAACGCAGCGTGAAGAGCAAGAGCCAGGTGTTCGTGGTGGCGGGCGACTGCCATCCGCAGACGATCGAGGTGGTACAGACGCGCGCCGCGCCGCTGGGCATCGAGGTGGTGCTGGCCAACTCGGCCCATCAATGGGAGCAGGCGCTGGCGGGCGACTATTTCGCCGTGCTGGCGCAGTACCCGGCCACCAGCGGGCGCATCGACGACCTGCGTGCCGACGTGCAGCGCGTGCACCAGAAGCAGGCCGCGTTCATCGTCGCTGCCGACCTGCTGGCCCTCACGCTGCTGCTGCCACCCGGCGAATGGGGCGCCGACATCGTGGTCGGCACCACGCAGCGTCTCGGCATGCCGATGTGCAACGGCGGGCCACACGCGGCCTACCTCGCCTGCCGTGACGATTTCAAGCGCTCGATGCCCGGGCGGCTGGTTGGCGTGAGTGTGGATGTGCACGGCAACCCGGCCTACCGCCTCGCGCTGCAGACGAGCGAGCAGCACATCCGGCGCGAAAAAGCCACCTCGAACATCTGCACCGCACAGGTGCTGCCGGCCGTGGTGGCGAGCATGTACGCCGTGTACCACGGCCCGCACGGCCTGACCCGGATCGCCCGGCGCGTCGCCACCTACACCGCGATCCTGGCGCGCGGCCTGCTGGCGCTGGGCCACACGCCGACATCCAGCCACGCCTTCGACACGCTGAGTTTCAAGACCGACGCCGCCACCCCGGTCATCGTGGCGCGCGCGCTCGCCGCCGGCGCCAACCTGCGCAGCTACTGGAACGACTACACCGTGGTGGCGCTGGACGAAACCACCACGCGCGCCGACATCGCGCTGGTGTGGCAGGCCTTCGCCGAGCCGGGCCAGGCGTTGCCGCGCTTCGAAGACCACGCGGCCGGCGCCGAGCCGCTGCTGCCGCCGGCGCTGCGCCGCAGCAGCGCGTTCCTGACCCACCCGGTGTTCAACACCCACCACTCCGAGACCGGCATGTTGCGCTACATCCGCCGCCTCAGCGACAAGGACCTGGCGCTGGACCGCAGCATGATCCCGCTGGGCAGCTGCACCATGAAGCTCAACGCCACCAGCGAGATGATCCCGATCACCTGGCCCGAGTTCGCCGACATCCACCCGTTTGCGCCGCGCGATCAACTGCAGGGTTACACCGAGCTTGACTTGCAGCTGCGCGACTGGTTGTGCCAGGCCACCGGTTATGCCGGCATCAGCCTGCAGCCCAACGCCGGCAGCCAGGGCGAATACGCGGGCCTGCTGGCCATCCGCGCCTACCACGCGGCGCACGGCCAGGCCAACCGCAATATCTGCCTGATCCCGTCCAGCGCCCACGGCACCAACCCGGCCAGCGCCCAGATGGCCGGCCTGTCGGTGGTCGTCACGGCCTGCGACGCAAACGGCAACGTCGACATGGCCGACCTGCAGGCCAAGTGCGAGAAACACAGCGCCAACCTGGCGGCCGTGATGATCACCTACCCCAGCACCCACGGCGTGTTCGAAACCCAGGTCAAGGAGTTGTGCGCGCTGGTGCATGCCCACGGTGGCCGCGTCTACGTGGACGGCGCCAACATGAACGCGCTGGTCGGGCTGGCGGCGCCGGGCGAGTTCGGCGGCGACGTGAGCCACCTGAACCTGCACAAGACCTTCTGCATCCCGCATGGCGGCGGCGGACCCGGCGTCGGGCCGGTGTGCGTGGTGGCCGACCTGGTGCCCTACCTGCCGGGCCACGTGACTGGCGGGCTGACTGTCGGCGGCGTGGGGGCAATATCAGCGGCACCGCTCGGCAACGCAGCGGTGCTGCCGATCAGCTGGATGTACTGCCGCATGATGGGGCCGGACGGCCTGCAGTCGGCCACCGAGACCGCGATCCTGAGCGCCAACTACATCAGCGTTCGCCTGGCCGACCACTACCCCACGCTCTACGCCAGCGCCGACGGACGCGTGGCGCACGAATGCATCCTCGACCTGCGCCCGCTCAAGGAAGCCAGCGGCGGCGTCAACGGCGTGAGCGCCGAAGACGTGGCCAAGCGGCTGATGGACTACGGCTTTCATGCGCCGACCTTGAGTTTTCCGGTACCCGGCACGCTGATGGTCGAGCCGACCGAGAGCGAAACCCTGGACGAGCTCGACCGCTTCATCCACGCCATGGTGGCGATCCGCGACGAGATACGCAAGGTCGAGCGCGGCGAGTGGCCGCAGGACAACAACCCGCTCAAACACGCGCCGCACACGGCCGCGTCGGTGATGGCCGACGAGTGGGACCGGCCCTACCCGCGCGAGACCGGCGTGTTCCCGCTGGCCAGCCTGAAACACGGCAAGTACTGGACACCGATCGGCCGCGTCGACAACGTCTGGGGCGATCGCAACCTGATGTGCTCCTGCCCGCCGCTCACCGCTTACGAGACCTGACCCGTGGCCGTCTCGGTCTTCGACCTGTTCAAGATCGGCATCGGCCCCAGCAGCTCGCACACGGTCGGGCCGATGCGCGCGGCGCGTTTGTTCGCGCTGCGGCTGCAACATGAAGGCCGGCTCGAAGCGACGGTGCGGGTCTGCTCGCAGCTCTACGGCTCGCTCGGCGCCACCGGCAAGGGCCACGGCAGCGACAAGGCCGTGCTGCTCGGCCTGTGCGGCGAGGAGCCCGACAGCGTCGACGTCGAAAGCATCGCGCCGCGCCTGAAGGCCATCCGCGACGCGAAGCAGGTGCCGCTGCTCGGCACCCACCAGATCGGCTTCAATGAGAAGACCGACCTGATCCTGTACCGCCGCGAGACCCTGCCCTTCCACGCCAACGGCATGC
>JANMYG010000342.1:0-1756 GCA_031381865.1 Betaproteobacteria bacterium
AGCAGCTGGTCGTACAGCGGCGAAGTGCGCAGCGGGCGCGCTGTCTGCAGCTCCTGGCGCGGCCAGCGCATGGCGTAGTGCAGGCCCAGGGTCTCGGCGGTGCGCGCGAACAGGGCCTTGCGGTTGCCGGTGAACGGCCCGAAGCGGCGCACGTCGACGTCCCACAGGTCGGAGCTGGGCTCGCCGCCGATGATCCACTCGGCAATCAGGCGGCCGGCGCCGCCCGAGTTGGCGATGCCTGAGGAATTAAAACCGGCGCAGACGAAGTAGTTGTGCAGTTCCGGCGCCTCGCCGAGGATGAAGTTGCCGTCCGGCGTGAAGCTCTCCGGCCCGTTGAGCAGCATCTTGATCTCGGCGGTCTCCAGGCACGGCGTGCGGTGGATCGCGTTCTTCATGAGCGGTTCGAACTGCTCCCAGTCCTCGCCCAGCAGCTGGAACTGGAAGTTGGCGGGTATCGGGTCGACCTGCCAGGGTTTGGCCACGGGCTCGAAGCCGCCCATCAGCAGGCCACCCACCTCTTCCTTGTAGTAGATGAAACCGTCCGGGTCGCGCATCACCGGCAGCATCGGATGCACACCGTCGACCTTGCCGGTGACGATGTAGAAGTGCTCGGCCGAATACAGCGGCACGTTGACGCCGGCGAGGCGGCCGAACTGGCGCGCCCACTGGCCGGCGCAGTTCACCAGTACCTCGCACCGGATGTCACCTTGCATGGTGCGCACGCCGGCCACCTTGCCGCCCTCGACGATGACGCCGGTGACCTCGATGCCTTCATGGATCTTCACGCCGCGGTTGCGCGCGCCCTTGGCCAGCGACATGCACAGGTCCGCCGGGTTGGCCTTGCCGTCGCCCGGCAGCCAGATGCCGCCCTGCAGGTCGTCGGTGCGCATGATCGGGTAACGCCCGGCCACTTCGTGCGGCGAGATCAGGTGGCATTCCACGCCGAAGCTGCGCGCCATGGCGGTCTGCTTCTTCAGCACCTGCATGCGCTCGGGCGTGCTCGCCACGTTGACGCTGCCGCACTGCTTCCAGCCGGTGGCCAGCCCGGTTTCCGCCTCCAGCGTGGCGTACAGGTCGATGCCGTATTTGCTCATCACCGTCATGTTGCGGTTCGGGCGCATCTGGCCGACCAGCCCGGCGGCGTGCCAGGTGGTTCCGCTGGTCAACTTGCCCTGCTCCAGCAACAACACGTCGGTCCGGCCCATGCTGGCGAGGTGGTAGGCGGTGGAGCAGCCGGCAATGCCGCCGCCGACGATCACGATTGCGGCCTGGGCGGGAAGTGCCATGGGGTGCGCCTTGGGTTTTATATTCTGCAAACAATGTTAGCCGCTGGGTCATGCATCGCGCGGCTAATGGAATATGACCCGGACCAAGTCGCCCATTGTCGGCTTTCGGCCCGTTGGGGACGTTCGCAGGCTGCCGCTTCGCTTTGGTTGGCGCGCCTCGCGGCACGCGGTACGCCGTGTGTTCTCCGGGGAGGCTGCAAAGGCGCGTGGGGGCCGCTGACGTCGCTTTACTGGGGCGGTCGTGCGCTGAACGCGCCGACTGCCCTGCGGTGCTCGGTCTTGCGCCCCGTCGCGGAACTCGCTGCGTTCGCTGCGCTCTCTACGCTCGAACAACCGCGACGAGAATGTTGACGAGTCGCGCTGCGCGCGAGGGCGCAAGCCCTGCGCTCCTCGGCGCCCCAGAAGGCGCGCCGCCAGCGGCCCCCACACGCCTTTGCAGCCAGGCTTCTGGTGTTCTGGCTGTCGGGGCC
>JANMYG010000389.1:0-5734 GCA_031381865.1 Betaproteobacteria bacterium
CTGGCCGCGAGGACGAGGGCGTCGTCGGGACGCCCACCGGCCGCCCGAAGCAGTATTTGCGCGGCTTCTGCGTCCACGCCAAGCGAGACCAGCCACTGGGCAGCTGCCACGGGTTCGGGCCACAGCATCGGGTGCCCCAGGCAGCGGCTGCGGATGGTCGGCAGCAACTGGTGCGCCGACTCGCTGGCCAGCACGAATTTCACGTCCCCGGCCGGCTCTTCCAGGGTCTTGAGCAGGGCATTGGCGCTGACATGGTTCATGCGCTCGGCGGGATAGACCAGCACCACCTTGCCACGTCCCCAGGCACTGGTGCGCTGGGAGAACTCGATCGCCTCGCGCATCGCGTCGACACGGATTTCCTTGCTCGCCTTGCGCTTCTTCTCGTCGATTTCCGATTGGGCCTTTTCGCTCAAAGGCCAACCGCGCTCCAGCATCACGGTCTCCGGCATCAGTACGAACAGGTCCGAATGGGTGCGAACCCTGATTGCATGGCAGCTGCCGCATTGCCCGCAGGCGCGGAGCTCCGCCGGGTTTTCGCACAGCCAGGACTGCGCCATCTCCATTGCCAGGTCGTACTGGCCAAGCCCGGACGGACCGTGCAGAAGCCAGGCATGGCCACGTTGTCCGAGCAGCTGGGTGGCCTGGGCCGAAATCCACGGGGGGCACACCACAGCTGCGTTCATGCCAGCCAACCCCGCGCGCGAACCGCCTGCTCCACCGCGCTCCAGACGACCGAGCGGTCCTGGTCGGCCGCAATCCGGCAAAAGCGGTCCGCGAACGTGCGCGCCCGCGATGCGTATCCATTCGACACGCGCTCGAAAAAATCAACGCCCCTGGCCTCGAACTTGTCGGGCGAGCGCGCCTGCGCCAGCCGCATGGCCGCCTCGGCCGGCGGCAAATCGAACCACAGCGTCAGGTCCGGCTGGCGGAGGCTTTTCCCATCCGCACCGTGGCCACCCTGCACCCACTGCTCCAGCACCTGCAGTACGTCGAGGGCGAGGCCTTGTCCGCCCCCCTGGTAGGCAAAACTCGAATCGGTAAAGCGGTCGCACAAGACCACCTCGGCGCGTCCCAAGGCGGGTTCGATGACTTGCACCAAATGGTCGCGCCGCGCGGCAAACACGAGCAGGGCTTCGGTGAGCGCATCCATGCGTTCGTTCAACACCAGTGCCCGCAACCTTTCGGCTAGCGTCGTGCCCCCCGGTTCGCGGGTCACGGTCACCACCCTGCCCTGCGCCACGAGTCGACCCGCCAAGGTGTCGATGTGCGTGGACTTGCCGGCGCCGTCGATCCCTTCGAAACTGATGAAGATTCCCCCGTTGCCCATGATTTCACTGCCTGCGTTGGTAGGTGTTGACCGCGCGATTGTGCTCGTCGAGGTCATTGCTGAACTGGCTGCTGCCGTCACCACGGGCGACAAAATACAAGGCGCTCGTCTGTGCCGGTGCAACTGCCGCGGCCAGGGCCTCGCGCCCGGGCATCGCTATCGGTGTTGGTGGCAGCCCGGCGCGGGTGTAGGTGTTCCAGGGGGTGTCGGCTTGCAGATCCTTCTTGCGCAGATTGCCGTCGAACTTGGCACCCATACCGTAGATCACGGTGGGGTCGGTCTGCAACATCATTCCCCGGCGCAGGCGATTGGTGAAAACCGCTGCGATCATCGGCCGGTCGCTGGGGCGGCCGGTTTCCTTCTCGACGATACTCGCCAGCACCAGCGCCTGTTCCGCGTTTTGCAGAGGCGAGTCCGGTGCTTTGGCAGCCCATGCAGAAGCAAGCCTCTTGTCCATCGCGCGCAACGCGCGCGCCAGCAGTTTGATGTCGCTGGACCCCTTGGCATAACTGTAGGTATCGGGGAAGAAGTGTCCTTCCGCGGGTATGCCGGGACGCCCCAGCCGCTCCATGATCGCATCGGCCGGCATGCCTGCGGTCTGCACGCTGAGCTGCTCCGCCCTGGACAACGCGTCGCGCATCTGCTGGAACGTCCATCCTTCGACCAGCGTAACGGTGCGCAACGCCTCCTCGCCACGCACCAGTTTGCGCAACAGGCTGCGCGGCGTCGTGCCCGGTTCGATTTCGTAACTGCCGGCCTTGATCTGGCGCGCCGCGCCGGAGACGCGAAACCATGCGTACAACAATTCAGGCGCGACCCGTATTCCTGATTGCGCCACGACCTGCGCCACACCGCGCGCACTGGTTCCGGGTTCGATGGAAACGTCTGCGAAGGCTGCGTCCAGCTCCAGCGGCTGATTGACCCACCAGAAGCAGGCACCAGCCAGCAAGCCCGCCAATCCGACAAAAATCACTACAAGACGCCGCACAACCTTACCGCCAGTATGAAGGACACGGACGATGATAATTGACGCCATGAACAAAACACTGAATGGCATGGCGTTGCTGCCGCATCTGGGGATCATCCGCGTCGAGGGCGAGGACGCGGCAAAGTTTTTGCACGGACAACTGACGCAGGATTTCGCGCTGCTGGGATTGTCCGAGGCCAGGCTGGCCGCCTTCTGTTCAGCCAAGGGGCGGATGATGGCCAGTTTCATCGGCTTCAAGCGCAGCCATGGCGACATCCTGTTGGTCTGCAGCCGTGACCTGCTGGCGCCGACACTCAAGCGGCTGTCGATGTTTGTGCTGCGCGCCAAAGCCAAGCTGTCCGACGCCAGCGACGCCTTCGCCCTGCGCGGCATGGCTGGCGCTGCCCTGGGCGCGTTGCTCGACACGCGTGGCGCGCCCCCCTGGACCAAGGTCGACGCGGGCTCCGCGAACGTGGTGTTTCTTTATCCGGCCGATGGTGTAGCACGGGCCTTGTGGATTGCGCCTGCCGGCGACCCGGAGCCCGCGTTGGAGCCGCTGTCCACCGCGGCGTGGCAACACGCCGAGGTGCGCAGCGGCGTGTCAACCATCACCGCGCCGGTGATCGAGGCGTTCGTGCCGCAGATGCTCAACTACGAATCGGTGGGCGGCGTCAACTTCAAGAAGGGCTGTTATCCGGGCCAGGAGGTGGTAGCCCGCAGCCAGTTCCGCGGTACCTTGAAACGCCGGGCCTACCTCGCCCATTGCCCGGCTCCCATGGCCGCCGGTGACGAGCTGTTCCAGGAAAGCGATGCGGCACAACCGTGCGCGGTGGTGGTGCAGGCGGCGGCCGACGCTTCGGGGGAATTCGACGCGATCGTGTCAGGCCAGATTGCGGCCCTGCAGTCGCAGCCGCTTCACCTGGGCGGTGTCACCGGAGCCCGGATCACGCTCGCATCAATGCCGTACCCACTGCTGGAGGACATCTAGCGCCTCTCGGCCATCGGCCCCGGTCGATGTGGACGTGTCGTCCACGGGCTGGAGACGACTTACCGCGCGACTGACGGCGCGACTTACAACGGGTTCAGCGTGCGCGCCATGTCGATGTGCGGAATTCCGCCCTCGATCGTCGGTTCACCGATCGGCACGAATCCCAAACGCGCATAGAAACCCTCGGCGCTGCACTGCGACTGCAACACCATCCGGGCGTCGCCACGCTCGGCCGCGGCCAGCATCAGGGCGTTCATCAAGGTGCGTCCGAGACCGGACGCCCGCATGGCGCGCCGAACCGCGACGCGCGCTACCCTGGCCACGCCCGGACCTTCCTGCGTCAAACGGGCCGTCGCCAATGCTTGTCCCATGCGATTGCGAACCAGCACATGGACCGCGTCCTGGTCCTGTTGATCCCATTGCAGGCCGGCTGGTATGTGTAATTCATCGACGAACACCTCCTGGCGCAGCGCGCCGGCTTCGGGCCCCAGTTCGGCCCACGTGCCAAGCCGCAGATCGATCGGCGAAACACCGGCCTCGTACGAATCCAGCAACATGCGCAGATCGGGAGGTACGGTCTTGGACTTTTGCGTCGCCGGATCCGCGAACACGTACACCAGTTCGCCCGTGACCAGCAGTGTGTCGGCCCGGAATATTCCACTCGAGAAAACCATCGAGGAGTTGCCGATGCGCGCGCATTTGACGCCGATGTCCAGCAGGTCGTCCAGGCGTGCGGACGCGTGGTACTCCAGCACCGACTTCTTGACGTACAGGTCGCCACCCAGCAGTTCCGGTATGACCTCGTAGGGAATGGCGAGGGCGCGCCAGTACTCGGTGAAAGCCGTGTCGATGTACATCAGGTAGTGCGGATTGAAGACGATCTTCTGAAGATCCACTTCGGCCCAGCGGACACGCAGGCGGTGGACCAGTCGGAAATCGTTGCGGATCGGATGGCTCATGCGCGGCAAACACTCGGTAAATCTGGTTGATCGGATGCGGGCCGCATCGTGGTGGGCCCGACGCCACCCGGTACGACGTCGGCTTCGGTTGCCCTTGGGGCGCTCGTGCGGCCTGCTCGTGTGGCAGGGGTTGTTGCTACAGTGCAGGCTTTTATCCTACACCGCGCACCGACATGGCCCTCATCAATTACGTGACACAGATCCAGTTCGAATTCGGCGCGTTGCAGCTGCTGCGCCAGGAATGTGATCGGGTCGGCATATCCCGCCCGTTGGTTGTCACCGACCCGGGTGTCAAGGCTGCCGGGCTGCTCGAGAGGGCGCTGGCGGCCCTGCCAGGCGTGGAGGTCGCGGTATTCGACCAGACGCCCTCCAATCCGACCGAAGCCGCTGTGCGTGCGGCGACCCAAGTGTTCCATGCAAGCCGGTGCGACGGGTTGATCGCCGTCGGCGGTGGCTCGGCGATCGACTGCGCCAAAGGCGTCGCGATTGCCGCCCGCCACGAAGGGCCGCTCAGGCACTATGCAACGATCGAGGGCGGATCACCGCGTATCACCGCGTCGGCGGTGCCGCTGATCGCCGTGCCGACCACGAGCGGCACCGGCAGCGAAGTGGCGCGCGGCGCGATCATCATCCTGGACGACCAGCG
Source organism: Betaproteobacteria bacterium (assembly GCA_031381865.1). Classification (GTDB taxonomy): domain Bacteria; phylum Pseudomonadota; class Gammaproteobacteria; order Burkholderiales; family Burkholderiaceae_C; genus CAISIP01. The sequence goes on from JANMYG010000389.1 coordinate 4,888, forward strand.
CAAGGTCGGCTTCCATTCCTGGCACCTGGTTCCGAAGGCCGCCATTTGCGACCCTGAACTCACGCTCGGGCTGCCGGCGCGGCTGACTGCGGCCACCGGCATGGACGCCATTGCCCACTGCATGGAGACCTTCATGGCGCCGGCGTTCAACCCACCGGCGGACGGCATCGCGCTCGATGGCCTGGCGCGTGGCTGGTCGTGTATCGAGCGCGCCGTCCGGGACGGGTCCGACCGCGAAGCCCGCATGAACATGATGAGCGCGTCGATGCAGGGTGCGTTGGCGTTCCAGAAGGGCCTGGGCTGCGTGCATTCGCTCAGCCACAGCCTGGGCGGCGTCGATCCACGCCTGCACCACGGCACGCTCAACGCCATGTTCCTGCCGGCCGTGGTGGCATTCAATGCGGGCGCGGAATCGATCCGCCAGGAGCGGCGGCTCGAGCGCCTGGCCCTCGCCATGGGATTGTCCTCGGCCGGCGACATCGGCGCCGCCATCACCGACATGAATGCGCGTCTCGGGCTGCCATCGGGCCTCAGCGCCATGGGTGTGTCGCCAGCGCAATTTGACAGGATCGTCGTGGGTGCGATGGCCGACCACTGCCACAAGACCAATCCGCGCATCGCAACGGCAGACGATTACCACGCGATGTTGCAGCAGTCGATGTGAGGTGCCACGGCGCGGCGCTCATTGCGGTACCTTCGCCCTGCGAGCTGCGGTGCTTGCTTGCTTGGGGCGGCCCGGCGCGGCGCTGACTGGATTACCTTCGTGCTGCGCACTGCGGTGAGAGCTTGCTTGGGGCGGCCCGGCGCGGCGCTCATTGCGGTTCTCGCGCGACCAGCCAGTCGGCCC
>JANMYG010000454.1:0-10713 GCA_031381865.1 Betaproteobacteria bacterium
GGCATGTTGTATTCGCTGGTGGCGCTCGGCTTCGTGCTGATTTTCAAGGCCTCGGGCGTATTCAACTTTGCGCAGGGTGCGATGGTGCTGTTCGCGGCGCTGGCAATGGCGCGGTTTGCCGAGTGGTTTCCGCGCTGGACCGGCATCGAGAGCCGGCTCGTGGCCAATATCGCGGCATTCGTGATCGCGGCAGCCGTCATGTGCGTGGTGGCCTGGCTGATCGAATACCTGGTATTGCGCCACCTGGTCAACCAGGAGGGGACGACGCTGTTGATGGCCACGCTGGGGATCAGCTACTTCCTCGACGGCGCGGGCCAGACCATCTTCGGCAGCGATATCTACAAGATCGACATCGGTATGCCCAAGGAACCCATCATCGCGTTCGAGAGCCTGTTCGAGCGTGGCATCCTGATCAACAAGGAAGACCTCTACGCGGCGTTGATCGCGGCGGTGCTGGTGACGCTGCTCAGTGTGTTCTTCCAGAAGACCGGCACCGGCCGGGCCTTGCGGGCGGTGGCCGACGACCACCAGGCCGCGCAGTCGATCGGCATTCCGCTCAACCGCATCTGGGTCATCGTGTGGTGTGTTGCCGGTATCACCGCGCTGGTGGCCGGCATGATCTGGGGCAGCAAGCTGGGCGTGCAGTTTTCGCTCACCACGGTGGCGTTGCGTGCACTGCCGGTCATCATCCTGGGCGGGCTGACGTCGGTACCCGGGGCGATCATCGGTGGATTGATCATCGGCGTCGGCGAAAAGTTGTCCGAGGTCTTTCTGGGCCCTTATGTGGGCGGCGGCATCGAAATCTGGTTCGCCTACGTGCTGGCGCTGGTGTTCCTGATGTTCCGTCCGCAGGGGCTGTTCGGCGAAAAAATAATTGACCGCGTATGACCTTCGTCCTGAACCATCTTTCGGCGCAGACCAACGTTGCGAAGCAAGGTTGAGCCAGACGCGTCGCAGCCGATAGACCACACGAGTACCCAAGAATGTTTTATAGAGAAAACGGTCAATTCAAGACCTCGTACAAGACCGATCAGCAGATCTTCCCGATTGCGCAGGATCGTTGGCTGGTGCTGGCCCTGATCGCGTTCGCATTTGTTGGCGTGCCATGGGTCGTCGATGAATACACGTTTCGGGCGATCCTGATTCCGTTCGTGATCCTTTCGCTGGCAGCCGTGGGAGTGAACGTGCTGGTTGGTTATTGCGGACAGATTTCCCTCGGGTCGGGCGCCTTCATGGCGGTGGGTGCCTATGCCGCCTACAACACTTTCGTGCGGATCGACGGGATGCCGCTGATCGTCGCCCTGTTGTGCGGGGGCCTTTTCGCGACATTGGTCGGCATGTTCTTCGGCATACCCAGCCTGCGTGTGAAAGGCCTGTATCTGGCTGTCGCAACGCTGGCAGCCCAGTTCTTCTGCGATTGGGCGTTTCTGCGCGTGCCCTGGCTGACCAATAACTCATCGTCCGGCGCCGTGACGGTGTCCAACCTGCAGCTGTTTGGCTGGAAGATCGACACGCCGGTGGCGAAATACCTGTTCTGCCTTTCGTTTCTGGTGGTGTTCGCCCTGCTGGCCAAGAATCTGGTGCGCAGTGCCATTGGCCGGGAGTGGATGGCGATACGCGACATGGACGTTGCCGCAGCGGTGATCGGCATTCGCCCGGTGTACGCCAAACTCAGTGCCTTTGCGGTCAGTTCTTTCATCGTCGGTGTGGCTGGCGGCCTGTGGGGCTTCGTGCATCTGGGCTCGTGGGAGTCTGCAGCGTTTTCCGTCGATCGCTCGTTCCAGATGCTGTTCATTGTGATCATCGGCGGCATGGGATCGATCATGGGCAGCCTGTTTGGTGCCGCGTTCATCGTGCTGGTGCCGATTTTCCTGAACCAGCTGTTGCCGGCGCTGGGCAAGCTCGTTGGCGCCACCATTTCGACCGCTGCCGTCTCACACACCGAGTCCATGGTTTTCGGAAGCCTGATCGTCTGGTTCCTGATCGTCGAGCCGCACGGCCTGGCCAGGTTGTGGAGCATCGGCAAGCAGAAATTGCGGCTCTGGCCGTTCCCGCATTGAGCCAGCACCCCGAAAATGCCGACCTCTTTGCATAGTTTGTTAACCCTAGGCACACCCGTGCTTCAACCTCAGGAGACTTCAATGAAGATTCGAAAACTCGCTCTGGCTGCCCTGCTGGCCGCGGTCGGTTCCACCGCCTTTGCGCAAGCCAAGGAGCAATTTTTCCCATCACTGGTGTACCGGACGGGTCCGTTCGCGCCCAACGGCGTGCCGTTCGCCAACGGCATGGCCGACTACATGAAACTGGTCAACGCCAAAGGCGGAATCAACGGAGTCAAGACACTGCTCGAGGAATGTGAAACGGGCTACGCAACTGATCGCGGCATCGAGTGTTACGAACGGCTCAAAGGCAAGAATGGTGGCGCCACCGTTTTCCAGCCCTTGTCTACAGGGATCACCCAGGCACTGACGGAGAAGGCGCCCGGCGACAAGATTCCGCTGTTGACCGCGGGGTATGGCATCAGCGCATCGCAGGACGGCCTGGTCTACAAGTGGAATTTTCCGATCGCCGGTCATTACTGGGTTGCCGCCGACATCCTGATCCAATACCTTGGCAAGAAGGAGGGCGGACTAGACAAGCTCAAGGGCAAGAAGATCACGCTGGTGTACCACGACAGCGGTTATGGCAAGGAGCCGATTCCGCTGTTGCAGGAACGCGCCGCCATGCATGGCTTCCAGCTCAGTCTGCTGCCGGTTACCGCGCCCGGTGTCGAGCAAAAGGCCACCTGGCTGCAGATTCGGCAGAGCCGCCCCGACTACGTGCTGCTTTGGGGCTGGGGCGTCATGAATTCGACCGCATTGAAAGAGGCGGTCGCCACCGGTTATCCGCGCGACAAGATGTACGGCGTCTGGTGGGCCGGCGCAGAGCCGGATGTGAAGGACATCGGCGAGGGTGCCAAGGGCTACAACGCGCTCGCACTGCAGCATGGGGCTGAGCCCAACTCCAAGGTGGTGAAGGAGATCCTGGAGACGCTGCACGCCAAGGGCCAAGGGACCGGCCCGAAGGAGGAAGTGGGCCAGGTGCTCTACATGCGCGGCCTGATGAGCGCCATGCTGGCGGTTGAAGGTGTCAAGCGTGCGCAGGAGCGTTTTGGCAAGGGCAAGGTCATGACGGGCGAACAGGCGCGCTGGGGCTACGAGAATCTGACGCTGGACCAGAAGAAACTCGACGCACTGGGCTTCGCCGGTGTGATGCGGCCGTTGGCCACCACCTGTGCCGACCACATGGGTGATTCATGGGCGCGTATCCACACCTGGGACGGCGCCAAGTGGAATTTCACGTCCGATTGGTTGCAGGCGGACGACCAGATCCTCAAGCCCATGCAAAAAGCTGCCGCGGACAAATACGCCGCAGAGAAGAAGCTGGTGCGCCGCACTCCCGCGGATTGCCAGTCCTGATCTGACCTGCTCTGTCATCCCGGGCACGACCCGGGATCCATGCTCCGCATGAAGCCTTCGTGCTTCAGGGTTGGCGTGGATGGCGGATCAAGTCCGCTTGTGACAGGTCAGCCGGCAGCGTTGCGTGCAGCGCTGCCGACTGGCAAAGGCAAAACACCATGGATCCCACCAACATCGTTCTCAACGTCAACGGCATCGAGGTCATCTACAACCACGTGATCCTGGTGCTCAAGGGGGTGTCGCTCAACGTGCCCGAGGGCAAGATCGCCGCGGTGCTGGGTGGCAATGGCGCCGGCAAGACGACCACGCTGCGCGCGATCTCGAACCTGCTCAAGGGCGAGCGCGGCGAGGTGACCAAGGGCTCGATCGAGCTGCGCGGCGACCGGATCGAAAACCTCACGCCGTCCGACCTGGTGCAGCGCGGCGTGGTGCAGGTGATGGAGGGGCGCCACTGCTTCGCCCACCTCACCATCGAGGAGAACCTGCTGACCGGCGGCTACACGCGCAAGGACAAGGGCGAGACCGCGCGCAACCTGGAAAAGGTCTACAGCTACTTTCCGCGCCTCAAGACCCGGCGCACTTCCCAGGCGGCCTATACCTCGGGCGGCGAGCAGCAGATGTGCGCCATCGGCCGCGCGCTGATGACCAACCCCAGCGTGATGCTGCTCGACGAGCCCTCGATGGGGCTGGCGCCGCAGATCGTCGAAGAGGTGTTCGAGATCGTGCGCGACCTCAACCAGAAGGAGAAGGTCACCTTCCTGCTGGCCGAACAGAACACCAACATGGCGCTGCGCTACGCCGACTACGGCTACATCATGGAGTCCGGCCGCATCGTGATGGACGGCCTGGCCTCCGACCTGGCCAACAACGAGGACGTGAAGGAGTTCTACCTCGGTGTCGGTGGCGGCGAGCGCAAGTCGTTCAAGGACGGCAAGAGCTACAAGCGGCGCAAGCGCTGGCTGGCCTAGGGGGACCGGATCGTGGCGAGCGCACAGGAAGCTGCGCACCAGCGCAAATTGTTCGACCAAGCCAAACGCAGGGTGCTCCGCGCCGACGATGAATGACCAACACCATGACTGATTTTTTCGACCTGCTGGAAACCCGCGACCCGCGCCAACGCGAGGCCGAGCTGATGGCCCGATTGCCGGCCCAGGTGGCGCACGCACAGGCCCGCTGCGCTGCATTCGCCCAGTCGCTGCAGGGCGTGCGCGCCAGCGCGGTCGATTCCCGCGGTGCGCTGGCGCGCCTGCCGGTGATGCGCAAGAGCGACCTGCAGACACGCCAGAAGGCGCAGCGTGAAAGCGGCGGCGACGTATTCGGCGGCTTCGCGACCGTGGGTTATGGCGCGCTGATGCCCCGCATCTTTGCCAGCCCCGGCCCGATCTACGAGCCTGAAGGCACGGCCAAGGACTACTGGCGCATGGCGCGCGCGATCTTCGCCGCCGGTTTCCGGCCCGGCGAACTGATCCACAACTGTTTCAGTTACCACTTCGTGCCGGCCGGGTCGATGATGGAAACCGGCGCCCATGCGCTTGGGTGCAGCGTGTTCGCGGGCGGCACCGGCCAGACCGAGCAGCAGGTGCAGGCGATGGCCGAGCTGCAGCCGGCGGGTTACATCGGTACGCCGAGTTTCCTCAAGATCATCGTCGAGAAGGCCGCCGACATGGGTGTGGCGCTGCCCAGCGTACGCAAGGCGATGTTCGGCGGCGAGGCGTTTCCACCCAGCCTGCGCGACTGGTTCCTGGCGCGCGGCATCGACGCCTACCAGTGTTTCGCCACCGCTGACCTGGGCCTGATCGCCTACGAAACCTCCGCCCGGGAAGGGCTGGTGCTGGATGAGCATGTGATCGTCGAGATCGTGCGCCCGGGTACCGGCGACCCGGTGCCCGACGGCGAGGTTGGCGAACTGGTCGTTACCAGCCTGAACCCGGTCTATCCGCTGGTGCGATTCGGCACCGGCGATCTGAGTGCGGTGCTGGCCGGCAGCTGCCGCACGGGACGCACCAACACGCGCATCAAGGGCTGGATGGGGCGCGCCGACCAGACCACCAAAATCCGCGGCATGTTCGTGCACCCGGGGCAGGTCGACGATATCGCCAAGCGTTTTCCGGAAGTGGTCAAGGCGCGGCTGGTGGTGACCGGTGAAATGGCCAACGACGCCATGACGCTGCGCGTCGAGACCGCCTGCGGCGGCCCCGACGGCCTGGCCGCGAAGATCAGCGAAGCGATCCGCGAGGTGACCAAGCTGCGTGGCGACGTCGAACTGCTGTTGCCCGGCAGTCTGCCTAACGACGGCAAGGTGATCGAGGACGCGCGCAGCTACCGCTAGTTGCGCTGGATCAAACATCCGCCCGCAAGGCGGCCCTGGCAGCGCCGGCTACGTAGTTTCCGGTATTGAATGTGTGGTTTGGCGCGCCAAACTACGGCCATCACCATCACCCGGAGCTTCGACATGAAACGACTACTGGCCATCGCCGTGGCGGCCACCGCACTGTTCGCCAACGCGCAGACCTTCCCCGGCAGCAAGCCGATCTCGATCGTGGTGCCGTTTGCGGCCGGCGGGCCCACCGACCTGGTGGCGCGCCAGTTGGGCGAGGCCATGCGCAAGACCATGCCGGGCGCCAATTTTCTGGTGGAGAACGCCGCCGGTGCGGGCGGCACGATCGCCGCGGCCAAGGTAGCGCGCGCCGCGCCGGATGGCCATACGCTGTTGCTGCACCATATCGGCATGGCGGCGGCGCCGGCCCTGTACAAGAAGCTCGCGTACAAGCCGCTGGAAGACTTCGAGTACCTGGGCATGATCAGCGAGGTGCCAATGACGCTGATCGGCAAACCGCAACTGCCGGCCAATACCTACCGCGACTTCGAGAACTACATCAAGGCCAATGCCGGCAAGCTCAACATCGCACATGCCGGCCTGGGCTCGGCGTCGCACCTGTGCAGCCTGATGTGGCAGTCGGCGGTCAAGGCCACCGAAGCCATGACCACCATTCCCTACGGCGGTACCGCACCCGCGATGAACGCGTTGCTGGGTGGGCAGGTCGACCTGATGTGTGACCAGACCACCAACACCACGCAGCAGATAGAGACCGGCCGCGTGAAGGCGTTTGCCGTGACCACCGCCAAACCGCTGTCCAAGCACAAGCTGCTCAAGGACTACCCCACGTTGCAGGAGATGGGGCTCAAGGGTTTTGACCTGACGGTCTGGCACGGCCTGTACGCGCCCAAGGGCACGCCACCGGCGGTGCTCAAGCAGATCAACGACGCACTCAAACTGGCGCTCAAGGACCCGGACTTCATCAAGAAGCAGGAGGCGCTGGGCGCGATCGTGGTCACCGACAGCCGGGTGGAGCCGGCGGCGCACAAGGCCTTCGTAGCGGCCGAGATCGCCAAGCTCAAACCGGTCATCGAGGCGGCCAAGCAGTTCGCCGACTGAGCAGGCCATGCGTCGTCGCGCCACGCCCGCGCGGAAGTCTTCGCGGCCCCTTCATTGAGCTTTCGCAAATTGATGACAAGTGCATGTCCGTTCGCCCTGAGCCTGTCGAAGGGCTCAGGGCGAACGGTGTCGTGAATATCGAAAACCTCGATGGGAGGTCAGTGTTTTGGGCAACGACAACCGCACCTGCATCGTCACCGGTTCCGCCAGCGGCATCGGTGCGGCCACCGTGCTGGCGCTGGCCGGCTCCGGTTACCACACGTTCGGCCTCGACCTGAACCTGGACGGTGCGCAACGCGTGGCGCTGCAGGCCGAGCTCGAGTGTCCCGGCACCCGGCATGGCGCAGCCTTGTGCGACGTGGCGCAGGAGGCCGATGTGGTGGCGGGTTTTGCGCAGGCGGCCGCGTTTCTGGGCGCGATCGACGCGCTTGTGACCAGCGCCGGTGTGGTCGACACCACGCCGTTCATGGACATCGGCGTCGAACAGTTTCGCCGCATCCACGACGTCAACGTGCTCGGCACCTGGTTGTGCATGCGCGAGGCGGCGCGGCGCATGTCGCCGGGCGCGGCCATCTGCGCCGTGGCCAGTATTGCGGGGTTGCGCGGCGGGGGCCTGTCGGGAACGGCGGCTTATGCGGCCAGCAAGGGTGCGGTGATCGCGCTGGCCAAGAACGCCGCGCGCGTGCTGGCGGCGCAGGGCATCCGCGTCAACACCGTCTCGCCCGGTGCGACCGACACCCCGATGATCGCCCGGCCGCTGTCGGACCCGTTGCAGCGCCGGCGCATCGAAAACCTTGCCGCGCAGCAGCGCATCGGGCAGGCGCACGAAATCGCATCCGGCATCGTGTACCTGCTGTCGGCCGATGCCAGCTTCACGCATGGAGCGAACCTGGTGATCGACGGCGGCATCGTGATGCCCTGAAAACTGCGCAGGCAGAAGTGTGAATTCCCCGTCCCCGATGGTGTTGCGCGTGGTGGATTCCATCACCGAGCTGGGCCCGGGCGATGCGGGTTGCATCGCGGTCAGCGGCTCCCACGGCGGCACCAGTTCCGCGCGTTACGCGGCGGCGGCACGCCCGGCGCTGAGTGTCTTCAACGACGCCGGCGTCGGCAAGGACCAGGCCGGCGTGGCGGCGCTCGGCTTGTTGCAGGGCCAGGGGCTGGCGGCTTGCACCGTGTCGCATGCGAGCGCACGGATCGGCGACGCCCACAGCAGCCTGAACGATGGCATCATCAGCCACCTGAATGCGCTGGCCGCCCAGGCCGGTGTGGCAGTGGGACAGCCCTGCCATCAGGCCGTACAACAACTCCGGAGAACAACTTGAGCATCCCATTCACGCCTTCGCGCCGCTTCGCCCACGCTGTTGTCGCGGCTGCCGCTTTTTGTGTTGTGGTCTGGCCGGCGCACGCGCAGACGGCCTGGCCCACCAAGCCGGTCAAGATCGTCGTGCCCTTTGCGCCCGGCGGCACGACCGACATCCTGGCGCGCGCGGTGGCGCCCGAGCTGTCGCGTGCCTTCGGACAATCGTTCGTGGTCGAGAACCGCGCCGGCGCTGGTGGCAACCTGGGCGCCGACATCGTCGCCAAGTCGGCCCCGGACGGTTACACCCTGCTCATGGGCACCGTCGGCACCCATGGCATCAACAAGTCGCTCTACAACAAGCTGCCCTTCGACCCGCAGAAGGACTTCGCCCCGATCACGCTGGTGGCCGGTGTGCCCAACGTGATGGTCATGAACACCGAAACCGCGAAGACGCTCGGCATCAACAGCGTGCCCGACTTCATCAAGTACGCGCGCTCCCACCCGGGCAAGCTGAACATGGCCTCCAGCGGCAACGGCACGTCGATCCACCTGGCCGGTGAACTGTTCAAGTCCATGACCGGGACCTTCATGACGCATATCCCCTACACCGGCTCCGGCCCGGCCTTGCTGGGCCTGTTGTCGGGCCAGGTCGACGTGATGTTCGACAACCTGCCCTCCGCATTGCCGCACGTACGGGGCGGCAAGCTCAAGGCCTTTGCCGTGACGAGCGCGCAGCGTTCGGGCGCGACGCCGGAGCTGCCCACCATCGAGGAGGCGGGCCAGCTCAAGGGTTTCGAAGCCAGTTCCTGGTTCGGCCTGCTGGCACCGGCCGGCACACCGCCCGATGTGGTCAGCCGCATCCAGCAGGAGACCAGCAAGGCGCTGAACTCACCCGCCATCAAGGAAAAGCTGCTGGCCCAGGGGGCCATCCCCAGCGGCAACACACCGGCCGAATTCACGCGTTTCATCGACGCCGAGATCAGGAAATGGGCGCCGGTGGTGAAGGCCTCGGGCGCGAAGGTGGACTGACCCGCTGACCGGCGGCTCGTTGCCGAAGGACCACCCGGCGCAGGCCGGGATCCTCGGACTGAGGTTCAGGCCCGCAATGACCAGCATTGGCGTCGCGGTCGACACCTGCTTGTCAAGGTGGCAGTGGGGGTGGCTGAGGCGTCCGTGGCGGCGCCTGGCTCAGCGCGACCGTGCGCGCGTCAGCAGATAACCCTGATGCACCACGTTGTCCAGATAGTATGGTGCGGTCATCGCTTCGAACTCCGCCCGTACGTCAGCGAGCTTCTGCGGCTCGCTGGCCAGGCCCTCGACGAGTTTCTGCATCGGCCCCACCGAATGCTCCATGAACAGGCGATAGTGCGAGAGGCTGAGGGCCGGGAACGCCATCGTGCCGCGTTCGAAAAAAGGTGCGTCGAAGCGCGTGCCCAGGCGTTCGCTGATCGTGGCCGGATTACCCCATTGCGGTGGCGGCGCCGCGCCCGGCGGCGGTGGCGGTGAATGCCGGCCCACGAACGCAAACATGCGACCAACGAAGTGCTCGGGCGGCCAGGTGGCAAAGGCGATGCGACCGCCTGGCTTGAGCACGCGATGCATTTCAGCGATGGCAACTTCAGGGCGCGGCGCGAACATGTGTCCGAACTGGCTCACCACGACGTCGAACGACGCGTCCGGATACGGCAGCTGCTCCACGTCGCCCTCGGTCAGCGCGATGTCCTCTTTTTGCGCGATGCGGCAGTTTTCGCGCGCATGCGCGAGCAGTTCTGGTGTCAGGTCGAGGGCACTGACGCGCGCCCCGACGCGTGCTGCCGTGATGGCCACGACACCGGTTCCCGTTCCGACGTCGAGCACGGCGTCGCCAGCGCCAATGCCCGCGAACTTCACCAGATGGCCGGCCACCGGAGTGGTGAACATGGCGGTCGGCGAAAAAGACGCCCACATTTCGCGCTGGCGTGTCTTCAACTCTGCAAATGGGTCGTGAACCATGGTGAGCTCCTTCTTGACAGCCATCGCTGGCTGGGGGAAAACTCCGGCACCGCAAGGCGCCGGGGGAAAATGGATCCGGATGCCGCCCGGCCAGATCGCGTCGCCCGACCGACCGGTTTGCCCGCAGCGGCGGCAACCCCCCTCAAACCCCCCAGACGATTTCCTTGCCGGCCGCGTGGCAGCGCTTGAGCATGTCCAGGAACGGCACGGCGCGCTGGCGCAATGACACACCGTCCAGCCGGGGGGCGACCTCGCCACTGGCCTTCGCGGCCTTGACGGCCGCCTGGATCGAGGCGTCCTCCTGGGCCAGCGCGTCCTGCAGCGCCGCGATCGCCGCCGGCATCTGGTCGGGCAGGATGATGCCGGTGGGGCCGGGCTCCTTCCCGATGATCTCGAGCACCCGCTCGCCGTTGGGCTGCAGCATGATCAGGTTGGCGGCGGCTTTGGACTTGAAGGTGTAGAGCATGGGTACATGTAGTCGCGGGTGAACGGATAGGCCGATTGTGCGCCCGCCATGCCGCCCA
>JANMYG010000460.1:0-2065 GCA_031381865.1 Betaproteobacteria bacterium
GCCAGCGCCAGCTGCTGCGCGGGGGAAACGGCGGCGCCGGTCATGGCCCGGTCCGTCGGCTGTCATCCCGGACTTGTTCCGGGATCCATGGATTGCGGGTGCTGAAACCCCGGACCCGATGCGGGGCCGCACTGGCAACCATGGGGCCGCCATGACGAACACCGCACCGCAATACCTGCTGCGGCGCCGCAGCGACCGCGGACAACCGCAACCCCGCTTTCGGGCGCATGCGCAAACCGCAGCGGCTCATGACCGCAACCTCGGGTTGACCAGGAAATAGGCCACATCGGCCAGTAGGTTGAGCGTGATGTACGCGGTGGCGGTCACCAGCACCACCCCCTGCACGACCGAATAGTCGCGGTTAAACACCGAGTCGACGACCAGTTTGCCAAAGCCCGGGATCGTGAACACCTGCTCGGTCAGCACCGCGCCCGAGAGCAAGGTGCCCAGTTCCAACGCGCCCAGCGTGATGATGGGCGTGAGCGCGTTGCGCAAGGCATGTTTGAGCACCACCACGCGTTCGCTCAGCCCCTTGGCGCGTGCCGTGCGCACATAGTCGGCGCTCAGCACCTGCAGCATCGCGCTGCGGGTGTGGCGCATCAGCACCGCGGCGATGGCGTTGCCCAGCACGAACGCCGGCATGATCATGGCCGCGAGGTTGGCCTGCAAGTCCACGAAGGGACTCTCGTAGCCGGACGCCGGCAACCAGCCCAGATGGACCGAAAACAGCAGGATCATCAGGATGCCGAGCCAGAAATTGGGCGTCGACAGGCCCCACAACGCGAACAGGTTGGCGGCATAGTCCCAGGCGGTGCCGCGCCCGACTGCGGACACCACACCGGCCGGTATGCCCACCACGAGGGCGATCACCATCGCGATCAGCGCCAACTCGACCGTCACCGGAAGTTTTTGCAGGATCAGGTCGAGCACCGGCAGCTGGGTGCGCACCGATTCGCCCAGGTCGCCGCGCAACACGCCGCCGACCCAGTAGGCATAACGCACTGGCAACGGCTCGTCGAGGTGCAGCTTGGCGCGCAGAAAGGCCACCACCGCCGGGTCGCGCTCCTCGCCGGCCAGGATCACGGCCGGGTCGCCCGGCAGCAGTTGCTGCAGCCCGAAGATCAGCATCGACACGAACACCAGCGTCGGAATGATCGTGAACAGCCGCTTGACCAGGAACTCGAACATGCCAGTTTCAGACGATGGATGTGACGCGCCCGCGCAGCCGGACGATCGTGCCTTGTCAGTTCATCTTCAGGCCGGACACGCGCAACAAACCGTCGGGCACGTTGCGCACGCCGGCGAGCTTGGCGTTGAAGGCCCACAACTGGTTGACGTGGTAGAGGTAAATCACCGGGCGTTCCTTGATCACGCGGGCGGCGATCTGTTCGAACACCTTTTTGCGCTCCGCCACGTTGGCCAGCGAGCGCGACTTGTTGAGCAACTCGTCGGTCTCGGTGGAGCAATAACCGGCGTAATTCAGCGGCTGCTTGCAACCGTGGAAACTGTACAGGTTGCCATCCGGGTCGGCGCGGCCGCTCCAGGCCAGCACGTAGGCATCGAAGTCGCCCTTGTCGGCCATGTTGAGCGAGGTCGCGAATTCGGTCGACTGGATCTTCACGTCGAAGCCCGCGTCGCGGCTCATCGCCTGCACCACGAGCGCCAGACGCTGCGCTTCGGAGGTGGTGGCCGTCATCAGCGTGAAGCTCGGATTGGTGACGCCGGCCTCTTTCAGCAGCGCCCGGGCCCGTTCGACATTGCGCTTGGGGATCGGCATGTTCTTGGCGTAGAACGTATTGCCCGGAGCGACCCACTGGTTGCCGATCTGGGCCTCGTTGTCCATCACCACCTGCGCCAGGCCTTGGCGGTCGATCGACAACTCGAACGCCTCGCGCACCCGGGCATCCCTGCCCAGGGGATTCTTCTGCGCCTGGTCGCTCTTGCCGATGTTGATCGTGATGCCCTGGTAACCGATGCCGGTGATGCTGGCGGTCTTGAGCTTCTTGTCCTTCTTGATCGCCTCCATGTCGCTGGACGCGACGCGCTCGATGAAGTCCAGCTGGCC
>JANMYG010000502.1:0-6853 GCA_031381865.1 Betaproteobacteria bacterium
GCGCCAGCGGCCGGACGCGCTGCTGGTCGCCGACGGCACCAGTTGCCGGCACCAGATCCACGACGGCTTGCGCGACGGCACCGGCCGCGAGGCGGTGCACGTGGCACGGGTGCTGGCGACGGCGCTGGGACACTGAGGCGATGCGGGCGCTTCAACCGCGCAAGCCCAAGCCGCGCACCCGTGGCCACCATCCGGATAGCCCCGTTTTCACGCCGCGACACAAGGCTTGTTTCAGGCAGAAGCATGGTTCAACGTTTGCCCGGCCAATTGAAACGGTACCCTGCAACACCGGCGCGGCCCTGGCCACGGTGCGTTTGCATCTGTTGCCGGCCTGCTGGTTCACCGGTCCGCACGCATCGGCCTCGTCGTCGGGCATGCCGGTTTCAATTGGTCCACGCGCCGGTCTCAGTGGTAGTCCTACTCGCGCTGGTGGCGCACCGCAAGCACGATGACCAGGTCGGCCACCTCGTCGTATTCATACAAGGCGAGATAACCGGTCTTGCCTCGTGAAATGACGAGCTCGCGCAATGCGGACGCGAGCGGACGACCGATGCGTGGATGTTGTTCAAGGATGTTCAGCGCGTCCGTGACGATGTCGACCGTTTGCACGGCCTCATCGGGCAAACGTTCCAGCAAAAAGTCCACCAGCCGCTCGAGATCGTCCGCTGCCGACGCAGCAAGCACCCATCGCGTCACCGGCGACCCGAAACGATGGCTTTCAGGCCGATCGGCCGGGGGCGTCGGGTATTTTGCCCCCGCACCTTGGCCTTCAGATAGTCACCAAATGCCTTGCCATCCAGAACCGTGCCGGATGCGAGCACTTGTTCCCTTGCGCGAAGCGCGGCCGCCACCAGGAGATTCTGGTGCTCCGCTTTGGCAAGCGCGGATTCAATCGCGCCAACCATGACGGCGTGGACAGTTGTGCCCTGGATTCGCGCTACCGACTGGATGCGCTGCTTGGTTTCTTCCGGAAGCTTGACAGACAGTGTGGGCATCGCGATCTCATGGGTACTGTTAGGGATGGCGGCATGTTAGCACTACCTTGGTAATACCTCTTCATGCGCTGGTGGGCAGGCAGGGTGAGAGACGCCTGCTTTGGCAATCAGACTGGATTGGGTGAATTCCGGGAATCCGCTGCCACAGCTGGTGGCCGACATAGCCGGCACGCCCGGCCGCACCGGCCGCTGTGCGAGGTTTTGGATTGCCTCTAACGCTCTCAGCCCACCCTGGTCCGCTTGAACACGAATGTGCTGCCGCCCACCAGCCGGCCCGCAGTGGACGCCTGCTGCAGGGTCCAGGTCGCGAGCGGCCCGGGCGCGACCTGCTGCAGGTCGCCGGTGCGCACCACCAGCATGGCGGTCTCGCGCGCGCCGGCCCGGATGGCCATCGGCAGTTCGACGCCACGGCTCCGGCTGTCGACGGTGTAGAGCCGGGTCACGTCGAAGAGGTCCAGCACGCGTTGCCACGACTCCTCCCTGCGCAGTTCGCGCCTGAGCCACGACTCCTTCATTTTCGCGAGGTCGCTGGCGGCGAACCGGGTCGCGCGCAAGCCCGCGGGCAGCGTGCCCCCCGCAAGTTGCTCGCTCTGCACCTTCGACAGCAGCAGGCCGACGCTGAACGCGGGGTGCGACAGCGGCGGGATGCGGACCAGGTAGCCCCCGCGGACGGCGGACGAACCGTAGAGGTACAGCGGTATCGGCTGGACCACGCTGGGCAGCAGGTTGACCACGTGCAGGTTCTTCAGGCCGGCCCGCTTTTCGGTCGTGACGAGCTGTGCGATGTTGAAGACCGCCTTGGTGCTGGCGGGCACCGGGTCGCTCGGGCTGTCGATCACCACCAGCATGCAGCTGTGTGCGTCGGCACCCAGCGGCGGCGTCCAGTCCCATTGCAGCACCGTCGGGCGCAGCGGCTCCAGCGTGGTGATGGTCTGGGGCGTGCCCACGGGCGTCCAGTGCGCCCCGCCGGTGCTGTTGGGCCAGGCGCTCCAGAAGTCCGCCGGCAGGTCGGGCAGGCCCAGCGATGCACCCGCGGTCATGATCTTCACCGTCACGTTGGTAGCCGGCTGCGGGCCGCGGTTGTGCACCTGCACGTAGACCCGGTTCTGGTTGCCCTTTTCGGGGTTCTCGTGCACCAGGCGGGTCTCGAAGTTGAGGTAGTTCACCTCGCCCGGCAGCAGTTGCCAGGCCGGCGGTGCGTCGGCCTTGATGTCGGCGCATTGCCACCAGTAACAGGCGTCGTTGAGCGCGACGTAACGCGTCGGGTCGTCCCACGCCGCCGGCACCGCGGCCGCGCTGGGCGGGCGGCCGGTGTCCATGACGTGGTCGCGCACGAAGATGTCCACCGTCGGTTGCGTGGCCAGGTCGGTGCGCATTTCCCACAGCCCGCGCCCGTGCGTCGCGGCGCGCAGGAGATTGCTGCCCTGGCGCAGGCGCAGGTCGTAGATCGCGGTGTTCGGCAGCCCTTGCGAGAAGTTGATCCAGCTGCCGCCGGCGTCGACGCTGCGGTAGACGCCGATGTCGGTGCCGACGAACCATAACGTGGCACTGGCCAGGGCCAATGCGTACATCGGCACGTCGGGCAGGCCGCTGCTGACCGCGACCCAGGTGGCGGCGCCACTGGCCGGCACCGTGCCGCGCCACACATGTTGCGCCAGGCCGAACCCGCTGTACACCACCAGCACGCTGTTGGGACTGCCAGGCACGCTTTGCACGTCCCAGATCCACTGGCCGGTGGGCAGGGGCGCCGCATGCAGCGCCCGCGCGGTCCAGGTCGTGCCGCTCAGGTCGAGCCGGTAGACCTGGCCGCTGGTGGTGGCGCAATAGATCAGCGCATTGCTGCTGAACGACACCGCCGACACCCGCCCGTTGATGCCCGGCAGCGCCACGCCGGATCCGGGCCAGCCGCCGCTGCCCATGGCGTCGTCGATGTTGACGACCTGGGTCGCCCAGGCCATGCGCTCCGACGACGGGCTGATCGCCGCCGGCGGGTAGAACAGGCCGCTCCCGTTGAGGCCGGTGCCGACGCCGGAATAGGTGCCGAAACGGCCGCCCGCCGTGCTGCGCTGCGGCGAGTTGCCGTAATACGCGTGTGTGACGTTGTTGCCGTTGGTCTTGCTCACCGTGCAGTAGCCGCCGTCGCCGTCGGCGCTGTGGTAATGCACCGGGCTGTTGCGGTATTGCTGGGTGCCGTTGTCCTGCGTGCCGCCCTGTACCAGCGCGTCCGAGCTGCCGTGGTTGTCGATGGCCTCGTACTGCAGCAGGCACAGGCCCTCGTTGGCGCTGTCGTCCCAAGTTGCGCCGCCGTTGCGGCTGATGTAGAAGCCCCCGTCGTTGCCGCTGTAGATGGTCTGGTTCAGCGTCGGGTGGATGGCGCAGCAATGGCTGTCGGGGTGGATTTGGCCGCCGATGTTGGTGACGCTCCAGGCCCCGGTGGTCACATTGCGCTGGCACTTGTAGAACTCCACGCCGGATACGTAGACCACGTTGGGCGTCGTCGGATCGACCAACACGTCGCTGGTGAAGGCGCCGTACAGCGCGATCGTCGCGCTGCTCGTGCACAGCTCCCAGCTGGTGCCGGCGGCGTTGCTGGTGCGGTACAGGCCGAGGAAGGCGTCGCCGCTGCTGGCGACCATGGCGTACTTGTGCGCCGGGCTGCTGGCAGACTGCGCCAGGCTGATGCGGCTGGTGGTGTTGCCAAGGGGCAATCCAGTGGCCAGCAGCGTGAACGTGGGGCTGGCCGCCAGCGCGTTGGTGCTCTTGTAGATGCCGCTGTGCCAGAACGCCGCGTAGACGGTGTTGCCGCTGGCATCGCTGCGGTCGATCAGCACGTCGGTGCAGGCAATCACCGGATCGGGGACGTTGGTGCCGGTGATGACCGGCAGGCCACCGCCGCTCAGCGCGACCCAGGCTGTGCCGTTCGTGGTGCGGCA
This sequence comes from Betaproteobacteria bacterium, assembly GCA_031381865.1. GTDB lineage: Bacteria > Pseudomonadota > Gammaproteobacteria > Burkholderiales > Burkholderiaceae_C > CAISIP01. The sequence goes on from JANMYG010000502.1 coordinate 3,929, forward strand.
CAGGCCCTTGCTGGTGGCTGCGAAAGCGCGGTTCGCGTTGCCACGATCGACCGCGATCCGGTAGAAGCTGTGGTTGCCCAGCAAGGGCGCGGCGTGGTGGGTCCAGGTGGCGCCCCCGTTCGTGCTGCGCAGCACGCCCACGCCGAGGTAGACGCCGGGCGCCGAACTTTGCGGGTAGGCGCTGCTGTAGTACTGCACGTTGCCCTCGCCGGTGCCCGCATACAGCACATCGGGGTTGTTGGTGCCGATGCCGAGCGCGCCAATGGCCAGAGAAGGCTGGTCGTCGCACAGTGCGGCCCAGGTGTTGCCGCCATCCTGCGTGCGCCACACGCCGCCCCGGCTGGTGCCGATGAAGATCGTGTTGCCGTTGGTTGGGTGCGGCGCGATCGCGGTGACGCGCCCGCTGATCAGCACCCGGGCGCCGCCGTAGGTCTGGCCATTGGGCACCGCCAGTGGTCCCATCGGAGTCCAGTTGGCGCGCGTCGTGTCCACCGGCGCCATGGGGCCTCGGGCCGCCGGCGCATCGCGATCGGCCAGCGCCTGCAGGCGCATCAGGGCCGGGTTTTCTTCGGGCGCGGCCTCGGCGCCGGGCCCTGCCCTGGTAGCACCGGCGCCTGTCGGAGCGGGCGTGCCGGCGCGGGCGCGGGCGCGGGCAGGCGGCGTCGCACTCGGCGGCGCGGCACGGCTGCGCTCCACCTGTTCATCGCGCGGGGCGATGAAATCGACACCGAAGCGGCCCAGCAGCTTGGTGGTGTCCTTCTTGCGGACCGGCACGGCGGCAGCGGCGGCCGCCTTGCGGGGTGTCTTGCGCGCGGTCGGACCTGCGGTCTTGCGTGCCGTCTTGGGTGCGGTCTTGCGAGCGGTCTTGCGTGCGGTCGTGCCTGCGGCCCTGGATGCCGTCTTGCCGGCAGGCTTCGGAGTGCGGCCCTTAGTGCTCATGGCTGGTTCTCCCGCGCCGTGGCGAAGACCGACTTCACGGCCGCATGCAGCGCACCCAGGACCAGCCAGGTGAGCAGGAACGCCCCCGTTTCGAGCAGGAAGCTATGGAACTTGTAAAACACCTCGGCAATGCCAAGGGCCACCATCAGCAGCGGCAATTGCTCGAAGGCGAGTTGACGCGCCGTCAGGCGCCGGATGATTTCGTACATGGGACCTCCAGTTGCATGAATGCCATGTGCCAACGCGGCAACGGCGCTGCCGAGTCTGTGCAGGAAGTCGGGCCGGCAATTGAGTTTGGTCAACCGGTCCCATAAAGGGACATGGAAAGGCAATTCAATCGCGCGCGCCAGTAGCGCACCCCGGCTGTCATAAAGATTGCCGCTGTGCACACGGCACCCGCGGCGTGGCAAGCGCGGGACCCCGCGTCGTCTGCGGCCCGGACTCGTTCGCTTCGCCGCAGCACCGTGGCAACCAGCAGGAGCATGCCGCCAGTGTTGTCGACGGCGGTCCTCCCAGTGTTGCCACGCGATGGTGCAGCAGATACCTGGTGCATCCGTGGCGCCACAACCATGCGGTTCTATGGTCGTCAGAGCTGCGCGGTTCGCTGCGTGAAACCGCGGGCGCGGGGCAGCCGCATGCTGGCTATCATCGGGCGACGGTCGCGCTGCCTGGGCCGGAGCCACTTCGCGGGCCTTTTCACCATCTGACGAACGGGGTCACCATGAGCAACTGGTATTCCATCTCCAACGCCGACGCCATCAGCTCGCCCACGGTATTGCTGTACCCCGAGCGCATCGAGCAGAACCTGCGGCGCATGATCACCATGGCGGGCGACGTGGGCCGCCTGCGCCCACACGTCAAGACCCACAAGTTGCCCCAGGTGATCGCGATGAAGCGCGCGGCCGGCATCCACAAGTTCAAGGTGTCGACCATCGCAGAGGCCGAGATGACGGCCGCCGCCGGCGGCGAGGACATCCTGCTGGCCTACCAGCCGGTGGGGCACAATGCGCAGCGCCTGGTCAGCCTGATGCGGCTGTTTCCCCATACCCGGTTTTCCACGCTGGTGGACGATGCGCGCAACCTGGCGGCCATCGGCCGCATGGCGGTGGCGCAGAAGGTGGTGATCCCGCTGTACCTGGACCTCAATGTGGGAATGAACCGCACCGGCACCATACCGGGGCCGCAGGCGACACAGCTGTACCGCGACATCTGCGCCACCGCCGGCGTTCAGGCCGCCGGCCTGCACGCCTACGACGGCCACCTGCGCGACACCGATCCGCGCGCACTGGCCGAGGTGACCGACAAGACCTTCGCGCCGGTGTGGGCGATGCGCGAGCAATTGCGCGCCGAGGGCTTGCCGGTGCCCGGCATGATCGCCAGCGGCACGCCGACCTTCGCGCTGCTGGCGCAGCATGGTGATGTCGAGGTCGGTGCCGGCACGACCGTGTTGTGGGATTTCGGCCAGGAGGGTGTCTGCCCGGACCACCACTTCCTGAACGCCGCGGTGCTGTTCACACGGGTCATCAGCAAGCCGGCGCCCGGCCACCTGTGTTTCGACCTGGGCCACAAGGCGGTCGCCTCCGAGATGCCGCACCCGCGCGTGCGGCTGTTCGGGCTCGAGGACGCGGTGGCCGTGACCCACAGCGAGGAACACCTGGTGCTGCAGACCGCGCGCGCCGACCAGTACCAGGTCGGCGACGTCGTGTACGGCATCCCGCGCCACATCTGCCCCACCATGGCGCTGCACAGCGACGTGTGGGCGGTGCGGGACGGTGTTGCGGCAGAGAGCTGGCCGGTGGTGGCACGCACCCGCCGCATCACGGTCTGAACCGGCCGGTCCGTGGGCGGGTGATGCGGCATGACAGCGGCCTGGCTGGCGCAGCAGGTGTCGAAGGCGCAGTTCGAGCGGGACGGTTATGTCTGCCCCGTCCAGGCCCTGTCGCCGCAACAGACGGCCCACTACCGCGCGCTCTACCTGGCGTTCCA
>JANMYG010000517.1:0-7053 GCA_031381865.1 Betaproteobacteria bacterium
CAACAACACCGCAGAATTTGCGCCGTCGAACAGCAGGCTGGCGACCGTGCCCTGGTAGTGCGGCAGGCCGGCGTCGGAAAACGCGGACGCGCTGCGCGACAGGCTCGCCACTTCGGGCCGCACGAAGGCCTCGACCGTGTCGCCGGGCCGCACGCTGCCCATCGCGCGGGCCGACAAAACGATGCCGTCGGGGCTGTGCAGGGTGGCCAGTTGGCCGTCGACCTGCGTGGCCTTGGCCCGCACGCGGTTGTTGGCGCCCACGAAGCCGGCCACGAACGGCGTCTGCGGCGCGTAATACAGCTGTTGCGGGGTTCCGAGCTGCTCGAAGCGCCCCTGGTTCATCACCGCCACATGGTCGGACATCACCAGCGCCTCGGACTGGTCGTGCGTGATGTAGACGAAGGTGGTGCCGAAGGCGGCCTGCAGCTGCTTGAGTTCGATCTTCATGTGCTCGCGCAACTTCAGGTCGAGCGCGCCCAGCGGCTCGTCGAGCAGCAGCAGCGTGGGTTCGAGCACCAGGCTGCGCGCGATCGCGATGCGCTGCTTCTGGCCACCCGAGAGCTGCTCGATGCGCTTGTGCTGCGCGCCCGGCAGGCTGACGCGTTCGAGCATTTCGCCGACGCGCCGCTTGATCTCGTCGCGCGCCACGCCCCGGCGCGCCAGCCCATATGCGATGTTCTCGCCCACCGACATCATCGGAAACAGCGCCAGGTGCTGGAACACCATGTTGACCGGCCGCCGGTTGGGCGGCACGCCGTTCATGGACCGGCCGCCGATGCGGATCTCGCCCGCGTCGGGGTTCAGGAAACCCGCGACCATGCGCAACAGCGTCGTCTTGCCGCAGCCCGAGGGTCCGAGGATCGAGAAGAAGCTGCCGCGCGCGACGCTGAACGACAGATCGTCGACCGCGTTGAAGGCCCCGTAGCGTTTGGCCACGCCCGCAGCCTCCAGGTCGGGCTGCGCCCCGGTGGCGGCAGCCGGGCTGGCACCCGGGACCGGACGCTGGTTCAGTTGGCGGCCTTGATGCGGTCGAGCACGCGGCCTTCGATTTCTTCCAGGCCAGCCGGAACCGCCGGATACCACTTGACGTTGCTCAGGGCGGCGGGCGGGAAGCTGGCGGCAAATTGCGCCTTGAGTTTGGCGTCCATCAACTGGTCAGCGCCCTTGGACGCCGTGAAGTTGCCGGCCGAACCGGCCACCTTGGCGGCGATTTCCGGACGCATGTTGAAGTTGATCCAGGCGTAGGCGGCGGCGTCGTTCTTGCCTTTGGCGGGAATGGCGAATGTGTCGATCCAGCCCATGGCGCCAGACTTCGGCGCAATGAACTGCACTTCTGCCTTGTCGTTGTTCAGTTTCCAGCCACCGGTATCCCACATCATGGCGCCGACGATTTCATCGGTACGCATGCCGTTGAGCAACTGGTCCTTGTTGTCCCAGAAGAACTTCAGGTTGCCCTTGCATGCGGTCAAGGTCTTGCCCACTTCGTCCATCAGCGCACCGTAGGCCTTGGGGTTGTTGTACAGCGCAAACGGGTCCTTGCCAGATGCAAAGGCAAACGCCAGCAGGGTCGGCCGCTTCAGGCGCACGGCCGTCTTGCCCTTGTACTCGGCCTTGCACAGGTCCGGGTAGTTGCTGATCTTGGCCAGTTTGGTGTTGACCACCAGGCCGTCCGTTCCCCAGATGTGCGGCAGGCCGTACACCTTGCCATTGAGCGTGGTGTTTTTCTTGGTGGCGGCAAGCATCGACGGTATGAACAGCTCGGCTTTGAGTTTGCTCATGTCCATCGGCTTGTAGATCTGGAACTCCTGTTGCGGCCCGGTGATGCGGTCTTGTGACGGTTGCGCGAGGTCGAAGCCCGCGCCTCCGGTGGCCCGCAGCTTGGAGATCATCTCCTCGTTGTTCGAGAGCGTGAGTTCAACCTTGTAGCCGCTCTCCTTCTCGAATTGCGCCACGATGTCGGCCGGCGCGTAGTCGGCCCAGGTCAGCAGGCGCAGTGTCTTTTCCTGCGCCTGCGCGGCGCCGGCCAGACCGAAAGCCATGACTACGGCGGCGACCAGTGTGCGGTGGATCTTCATGGGTATTTCCTCTCGTTGGTGTTTTGGATGCCCACGATTGGACTGCCATGCAGCACTTTAGGAACTAGGTGGTTGCCCTAATAGGGCCAGTTTCGAATCCCGGACCGACCAATACACGCCGGTGTCACGGTGCTGTGGTACGGGCCGCCATGCTCCTCGTGCGGCTGCAGCGGCGCAAGGCCTCGATTGCATCTGCGCGTCCGAAGCCGATCGGGCCGGCGCTCACTGGCGCTCGCTGACCTGGTAGCTGGCGCGCTCGAGCCAGCCCGGTCGGATCTCCACGCCCCACCCGGGGCCATCCGGCAGCTGTACCTTGCCGTCGCGCACTTGGTAGGGTGATTCGACGAACAGGCCCTCCTGCCAGGGGTAGTAGTCGGGCCCCTCGATCGACAGCTCCAGGTACTTGCCCGCGTTCGGAATGGCGCACAGCAGGTGCATGGTGAACAGCGTGACCATCGACAGGTTGGCGCTGTGCGGCGTACACGGCAGCCCTGCCGCATCGGCCATGCGGGCGACGCGCAGCGTGCGCGCGAGGCCGCCCATGTAACACACGTCGGGCTGCACGATGTCGACCGCCTGCATCGCGATCATGTGTTTCCACATCGGCAGGTAGGCGTCCTGCTCGCCGCCGGTGACGTCGAGATCGAGCGCCTCGCGCACCTGCCGCGTCTGCTCGAGTTCCCAGTACGGACACGGCTCCTCGAAGTGGCACACACCGTTGTCCTGCAGCATCCTGCCGACCTCGATCGCGCGCCTGGGCGAATAACAGCTGTTGGCGTCCACCAGCAGTTCCACGCCGTCGCCCATGGCGCGGCGCAGGGCCGGCACGATCTCCTCGGTGCGGCCGGGCCACTCGTCCGCGTCGTGACCACATTCGGAGCCGACGCGGAACTTGAAGGCGTCGAAACCGAACTCGTCACGCAGCGCCACCAGCCGCGCCGCCTCGTCCGCGGGGGTGATGTCGCGCTTCATCGACGACGCGTAGGCGCGGATCGGCCTTGCCGCGCCGCCGATCAACTCGCAGACACGCCGGCCTTCGCGTTTGCCGCGCAGGTCCCACAGGGCCGTGTCCAGGCCACACATGGCGCGGTACAGGTAGGAGCACGGGAACTTGTGTTCGCGCTCGCTGATGCGGTCCATCAGGGCGTCGATGTCGGCGCCGCTTTGGCCCAGCGACCACTGCGCCACCTGTCGGTGCAGCACCTGCACCGTGATGTCGGCGTTGTAGGTCGATACCTGGCCCCAGCCCTGCGCGCCGTCTTCGGTCGTGACGCGCACGAAACCGACGAATTCGTTGCAGAAGGTCTCGATGCGTTGGATCTTCATGGTCCTGGCGCGGCGCGCGGTGGTCGGTGGATGCCGGCATGATCCCGCCAAACTGGATTGCCCCACAGGTCCATTTTGAACAATGGGTGATACCATTATTTTCAGGCCCATGATGGAAGAACGATGGTCAAACGCGCGGGTGGTTCACTGCTGTTGTCGATCCGGATCGACCGAAGTTCACACCAGCCGGTCAGCACCCAGTTGTGCGTGGCGCTGCGCGAAATGATCCTGGAGGGCGGGTTCCGGGCCGGTGAGCGCCTGCCCGCGAGCCGCACGCTGGCGCGCGAGCTCGGGCTGTCGCGCACCACCATCATCGAGGTCTTCGACCGGCTGGTTGCCGAGGGCCTGGTCGAGTCGCACACCGGCTCGGGCACCTTTGTCAGCAAGGTGCTCAACGCCAGCCGCCCGAAGCCGCCCAGACCCGACGTCGCGTCGGTGCTGCGCATCGCACCCAAGTTGTCGCGCCTGATGGCCCAGGCCGTGGGCCGCTTCGGCGACCGCCAGCGCCTGCCGCATCTGCCGCGCGCGTTCACCACCGCGTTGCCGGCCTTCGACGTTTTTCCGATGGCGCAATGGGCCCGGCTGTCGGCCAAGTACCTGCGCGGCGCACGCGGTGAGATCATGGGTTACGGCGACCCGAACGGCTCGCCGCAACTGCGACGGGCGCTGGCCGCGCACCTGCGCGCGAACCGCGGCATCACCTGCGACCCGGAGCAGCTGTTCATCGTCGGTGGCGCCCAGCAGGCTTTTCACCTGATCGGCTCGACGCTGCTCAACCCGGGTGAAAAGGTGTGGTTCGAAAACCCGGGCGCGATCGGCGCGCGCAACAGCCTGATCGCCTGTGGCGCCGACCTGGTTCCGGTGCCGGTGGACGCCGACGGCCTGCGTGTGGACGAAGGCCTGCGCCTGAGCCCGCAGTTCCGGCTCGCGTTCGTCACCCCTTCGCACCAGCAGCCGATCGGCAGCGTGATGAGCCTGGAGCGGCGTTTCGCGCTGCTGCATGCGGCCGAGCAGGCCGGCGCCTGGGTGATCGAGGACGACTACGACGGTGAGTTCTTCTTCGGCGGCCGGCCGCCGCCGACACTCAAGAGCGTGGACACGACCGGGCTCGTGATCTACGTTGGCACCTTCAGCAAGTCGCTGTTTCCGGCGTTGCGGCTCGGTTACCTGCTGGCGCCGCCGGCGTTGGTCGACAGCCTGCGCACCATCATGAGCAAATTCCTGCAGGGCGTGCCTTCCCACACCCAGGCGGTGGTGGCCGAGTTTATCGACGAGGGCCATTTTTCGGCCCATGTGCGGCGCATGCGCCACGTCTATCTCGAACGCCACGAGGCGCTGGTCGCGGCCGCGCGGCGCCGCCTGGGCGGCCTGCTGGACGTGGTGCCGACCCGCAGCGGCCTGCACACCATCGGTTACCTGCCGGCCGCGGTGTCGGAAGCGGCCATCGCCAGGGACGCCGACCTGCGCCAGGTCACGGCGTCGCCGATCGGCCGCTTCGCGCTCGCGCCGGTGGTTATCAACGGCCTGGTGCTGGGTTTCGGCGGCGTACCGCCGAAGGTGATCGAAGCCGGCGTGGAAGTGCTGGCGCAGGTGCTGGAGAGCCGCCTGGCGCCCGCCGCCGCGCGCAAGGCGCGGGCCAGGGTCTGAGGGTGCGCGCGGCATTCCCGTGCGTTCGCGCCGCGGTGGCATGGCATTTCTTTCAAAGCGGACCTGTGCGCCATACCAATGCCTGTGGGATGCTGGCCGTTATCGAAACCCTGGATGAGCTGTGACCGAGTTTGATTTCATAGTGGTGGGTGCCGGATCCGCCGGCTGTGTGCTGGCCAATCGGCTGACGGCCTCGGGCCGCCACACCGTGCTGCTGCTGGAAGCCGGCGGCAGCGACCAGCGCTTCTGGCTCAAGGCGCCGATCGGTTACGGCATGTCGTTCTACAACCCGGCCGTCAACTGGATGTACCGCACCGAGCCCGACCCGGCGCTGGCCGGGCGCCAGGGTTATTGGCCGCGCGGCAAGGTGCTGGGCGGCTCCGGCAGCATCAACGCGCTGGTGTTCGTGCGTGGGCAGCCGCGCGATTTCGACGACTGGGCCGCCCTGGGCAATCCGGGCTGGGCGTGGAGCGACGTGCTGCCCTATTTCCGGGCCATGGAAGACAGCGCGCATGGCCCCAGCGCGGTGCGCGGCGCGGGTGGTCCGCTGCACGTCAGCGATGTATCGGGCGCTGTGCATCCCCTGTGCGAGACCTACCTGCGCGCCGGCGAGCAGGTCGGCCTGACCCGGAACCACGACATCAACGGCACGTCGAACGAAGGCGTCGCAATCAACCAGATCACCACCCGGCGCGGCCTGCGTGAATCCGCGAGCACCGCCTACCTTCGCCCGGCGCGGCGGCGCGCCAACCTGTGGCTGGAAACCGGCGCGCACGTCACGCGGGTGCTGTTCGAAGGCCGGCGCGCCAGTGGTGTCGCTTTTGTGCAGCGCGGGCAGGCACGGCGCTGCAGCGCCCGGCACGAGGTCATCCTGTCAGGCGGATCGATCAACACGCCGCAGATGCTGCAGCTCTCTGGCGTGGGACCGGGCGCCGCACTGCAGTCGCTCGGCATTGCCGTGCTGGCGGACAGCCCGGCGGTCGGACAGCACCTGCAGGACCACCTGTGCATCGACTATGTCTACCGGTCGCGCGTGCCGACGCTCAATTCCGAGCTGGGCACCTGGCGTGGCAAGTTGTGGGCCGGCATCCAATACCTCGCGCTGCGTCGCGGCCCGCTGGCGCTGAGCATCAACCAGGGTGGCGGTTTCTTCCGCTCGCGCCCGGACCTCGCGCACCCCAACATGCAACTCTATTTTTCCCCGCTCAGCTACATGCGGGCGGTGCCCGGAAGGCGCGCGCTGACGGCACCCGATCCGTTTGCCGGTTTTGCGATTTGCGCGCAGCCCTGCCGGCCGAGCAGCCGGGGTTTTGTGGAACTGCGCGGCATCGACCCGCTGCAGGCGCCGCGTATCGTCCCCAACTCGCTTGCCACACAACACGACCGCGACGAAATGCTCGAAGCCGCGCTGTTCCTGCGCACGTTGGCTGCAGCGCCGGCCCTGCGCGAAATCATCGACCACGAAATCTTGCCCGGCCCGACCGTGCAGACCGATGCGCAGGTGATGGATGACGTGGCCCACCGGGCATCCACCGTGTTCCATCCGGTCGGCACCTGCCGCATGGGGCCCGACCCGCGGCAGGCGGTGGTCGACCACCAGTTGCGCGTATACGGACTGCAGGGTTTGCGCGTCGTCGACGCCTCGGTTTTTCCGACACTCACCTCCGGCAACACCAATGCCCCCACCATCATGCTGGCCGAAAAGGCCGCCGACATGGTGCTGGGCCAAACACGGAACTGACATGGGACCCATGGTGATGGGGAGTCGTTGCTGCGGTCAAACGTCGCTGACCGCTTGCGGCCCGTTGCGATCGTTCGCAGAATGCTGCCTGTCCGTCGTTGGCGCGCCTCGCCGCAAGGGGTGCGCCGTGTATTCGCCGGGGAGGCTGCAAAGGCGTGCGGGGGCCGCTGTCGTCGCTTTACTGGAGCGGTCGTGCGCTGAACGCGCCGACTGCCCTGCGGTGCTCGGTCTTGCGCCCCGTCGCGGAACTCGCTGCGTTCGCTG
>JANMYG010000547.1:0-10199 GCA_031381865.1 Betaproteobacteria bacterium
GTGACCAGCATCGACAAGGCGGCCTGGCAGGCGGAACTGAAACTGCACGCGGAGTTGTTTGCGCAACTGGCCTACCACCTGCCCAAGGAGCTCCAGGAGACCAAGGCGCGCATCGAAAAGCGCCTGGCGGCCTGAGGGCGGTGTTGCCGTAGCTCCGGGGCCGGTGCGCACGACCGCCGTGCACGGGGCGGGGCGGCGTACCCACCGGCGGCGCGAGCGGGTGCCTCAGCGTTTGCGCAGCGCGGCCTCGAGCCGGTGTTTCAAATGATGGTGCGCGTCGCCGTCAGCCCGGCAGGTACTGCAGGTGGGTCGGCAGGCCGGGCATGGGCATCGCCCGGAATGTCCTGCCGGGACCGGTGTACGCGGCACTGAAGGTGCCAACCGGATGGCGGGCAAGCCATGCCCGGCCCAGGGCCTGGTCCATCGACGCGCTGGCAACCGCCGCGCGATGCATGGCGGCCTGGACTTCGGCCATGATGCGGGGGTCGCGTTGGGCGGTCTGCCACAGGGCGATGTCCGCGCTTGACTGCAGGCGCCGCGTTATCGCAGCGCGCATGGAGCCGACCGCGCCGGTCTTTCTTGGCGCGCGCGGCTCAGGGGTTTCACCCATGGACGCGGCATGGCCGACAGCGGCCTGGATGTCGGCCATGATGCGTGGGTCGCTTTGCGCTGCGAAAAGCAAGTCGGCGTCCGACTTGCGTTGCGCGTGCCGCCCGGCCCAGCCATGCAGCGCGGTCGACAGTGCCGAACCGGCGCTGCGTGCGGCGCCAGCGAACATGGCCAGCGACGCAAAAGCAACCGCCCAGAGGACGATCCAGCCGGCCAGCAAATGGCCGTCCGCGTAACTGTCGACAACGGAATCGGCGGCGACCAGGAGCGCAGCAACGATGGCGGCCAGCAGCATGGCCGCCAGGCCGCGCGCCGGATGGTTGCGGGCCTGTGCACGGGGCGACGCCGCTGACACGACCGCTACGTCGACAGGGGTGCGGCCAGGATTGAAACTAGGAATGGACATGGTAGTAAGAGAGAAAAGGAAGGAAGGCATTCGTCGGAGCCGAATGCCTCCTAGGTTGGGGTTAACCCTTAATGATTTCAAATTTATAGTTGTGATGATCAATATTCACGGTTGTGATGCAACGTGGCGGCCACTTGGTGGCACGCCCCGAACCGGTTAGAACGGTTTGTATTGGTCGAGGCGTTGGTGCGGCATGTTGTAAAACGGCCACGCTGGCAGCGGTTCACCGGCGGCGAGCGCCGCGGTTTCGGTGCGCAGGCGTGCGGCCTGCAGGTCGGCCATGAAACGCGGATCGGATTGGGCCACCGCCCAGACCCGCTCGTCGCTGGCGCGTTGCGCCCGGGCAAGCAGCCATGCGTCGAGTCGGGCAACCAGGCTGGCCGACACGCCGCGCGTGGCTTCGGCAAACAGCGCCACGGCGACAAACACCAGCGCCCACAATGCGATCCAGGCCACCAACAGATGCCCGTCGGTCCAGGTGCTGATGAGTTGGTCCGCCGCGACGACGAAGGCCGCGACCGCGCCGGCAAGCAGCATGCTGACCCAACCTTTGGCGCCAGCGAACCGGGCGCCGAGTTGCCGCACCTGGGCCATGGCGACTTCGATGCGTGCCACGCCGCGGTGGTTTTTCGGATAGTCGGGATTGACAAAGCTGGTCATGGTAGGGGTCCTTTCAGTAATGCAGGCGGATTCGCTTGCATGTCGTCATATTAGGGTTAGTACTAGTACGATTCAACTTTATATTGATGATGATCTATATTCATAGAAATCATAAACTGACCAGATATGACTGCCAATCCCCTGCCGCCCAACTTCCGGACCCTGGACCTCAACCTGCTGCGCGTGTTCGACCAGGTCATGGTCGAACGCAGCCTCACGCGGGCGGCATGCAACCTGTCGCTGACGCAGCCGGCCGTCAGCAACGCGCTGCGCCGCCTGCGCGAGGCGCTGGGCGACGAACTGGTGCGCCGCAGCGGCCAGGGAATGGAGCCGACACCACGCGCCATGGTGTTGTGGCCTGCGGTCCGCGACGCGCTGCGCCAGCTGCAACAGTCGCTGGCACCCGACAGCTTCGCGCCGGCGCAGGCCGACAACACCTTTGTGCTGGCGATGGCCGATGCGACCGCGGCCGAGCTGGTTCCCCGGCTGGTGGACACCATCGAGGCCGAGGCGCCCGGTGTTTCGCTGCGGGTCGTGCCTCTGTCCACCCGCGACCCGCGCAAGCTGCTCGACGACGAGGCGGTCGATCTCGCGGTGGGTTATTTCCCTGCGGTGCTGGCCGATTTGACCGCGCGCGCGCAGGTTGGCAAGGCGGTGGCCTTTTCGCACCAGCGGCTGTACGAGGGTGAATATGTGTGTGTGATGCGCCGCGACCACCCGTTGGCAAAAGGGCCGTTGACGCTGAACCGTTTTTGCGCGGCCCGCCACCTGCTGGTCAGTTTCAGCGGGCGCCCGTTTGGTTTCATCGACGAGGCGCTGGCGCTGCTGGGGCGCGAGCGCCGCGTGGTGCTCACGGTGAACCAGTTCTTCACGGCCGGGCGGGTGGTCGCCAATTCCAACCTGCTGACCGTTTTGCCGCGCCACTTCGTGGGTGTCACCGGCATTGCCGATGCACTGGTGCTGCGCGACCTGCCGTTTGCGGTTCCGACGGTGCACGTGGACGCGTTGTGGCATCACCGGCAAGAGCAGAGCAGCGCACACCGGTGGCTGCGCCAGGCGATCGAACGCTCGGCCAGGAACGGCGGCCCGGCGCTTGGCCACCGGCCATCGCCATGAAGATACAACTGCTGTCGGACCTGCACCTCGAGGTCCACCCCCATCTCGCACTGCCACCGGCTTTTGGCGCGGATGTGCTGGTGCTCGCCGGCGACATCGGGTCCTACCAGCGCGGATCGATGCTGGCGGACGCCGACTTCGGCCTGGCGCGGTTTTCCCCGCGGTACGGCTGGCCGACACCGGTGTTGTTCCTGCCAGGCAACCACGAATACGACATGCTGGACTTCGACGCCACCCACGACCGGCTGCGCGAAACCTGTCAGCGCCTGGGCTTGTTGTGGCTCGAGCGCGAAGTGGTTGTGTTGCACGGCGTGCGTTTCGTTGGCACCACCTTGTGGAGCGACTTCGATGCCCTGGGACCGGCCGCGAACGACGTGGGCGCGACACTCGGGCAGCTGCTCAGCAGCCGCGAAAAGGCGTTCCGGGCCGCGAACTTCTATTTGCGCAAGACCGGCGGCACGCGCCATGGCGCGCCGCTGCTGGCGCCACAGGTGCGGGACCTGGCGCTGGTCTGCCAGCACTGGCTGCGCGAAGCGCTGGCGGCGGCGCACGACGGCACCACCGTGGTGGTGACGCACTTTGCGCCCAGCCTGCGCAGCGCCGATCCGCGCTACGGCCTGACGCCGGGCACCGCAGGTTTTTGCAACGCGCTGGACGAATTGCTCCCGTACGCCAGCTTCTGGCTCCATGGCCACCTGCATGCACCGAGCGATTACCTGCACCGGGGCTGTCGCGTGGTGGCCAACCCGCTTGGTTACGCGCGCAAGAATGAACAGAATGGTTTCCGGCCCGACATGTTGATCGACACGTCGCCCTGAGGACGGGCGCCGCTCGGATTGACGTGGGTCAAACCGCCGGCGCGCCTGCAGACTAAACTGGCTTGTCCCAAGCAATCGAGCACGCCCATGAAAATCCTACTTGCTGTCGACGGCAGCCCCTACACCAAGAAGATGCTGGCCTATGTCGTGACCCATGACGACGTGTTCACCACCACCAACGAATACACCTTGCTGACCGTCCATCCGGCCCTGCCGCCGCGCGCGCGCGCGGCCCTGGGCAAGGACGTCGCGGACAACTACCACCTCGAAGAAGCCGAGCGCGTGCTGGCGCCGGCGGCCAAGTTCCTGTTGCGCCACGGCATCGACGCCAGAAGCGCGTGGAAGGTGGGCCATGCCGGCGAGGTGATCGCCAAGTTCGCGGATGCCGGCAAGTTCGACCTGCTGGTCATGGGTTCACACGGGCACGGCGCGCTGGTCAACCTGGTCATGGGATCGGTCGCCACCCAGGTGCTGGCACATTGCCGTGTGCCGGTGTTGATGGTGCGCTGAAGTCGCGCCTCCACGCGCAGGTTGCCGCTTTGCGGGCGCGTGCCGGAACGCGCAGCGGCTCAGAGCGAACGCGTATTGAGGCCGTCGAAGCAGGTGACCATCACCAGTTCGATGATTTCCTCGTCGCTGTGCTGGCCGCCCATCTGCAGGAATTCCAGCACCGGGTCGCAGGCGCGTGCATACAAGGTGTAGAGCACCGCGATCGCCGGCAGTTTGCGGCTGATGGAGCCATCGGCCTGCGCTGCCTCGATCCAGGCCCCGAGGCGGTCGCTGACCTCGATCAAGCCGTCCATGTAGTCCTTGTTGGACATCAGTGTGGCGCGCAGACTGGAGTTCTGGCTTGGCAGCGACGGCATGTCGCCGGCCAGCTTGACCGCCATCGTCCACCGCACGGCCGAACGCAGGTTCTCCAGTGGCGACGCATCGGCCGGCAACGAGGCAAAGAACTCCTGGGCGCTGCGCATCACCCGCACCATGGCAGCGGCGGCGAGGTCTTCCTTGCTCGGAAAATGCTTGTATAGGCTGGCCTTGGCGATCCCCACCTTGGCCGCCACTTCGTCCACCGTCATCGCATCGAAGCCCTTTTCGGCCAACAGACGGTTCACCGCCTGCACGATCGCGTCCTCGCGAACCTGGTGCATTTGCGCCTTGAATGAGACCTTGGGCGGAATACTGGCTGTCATGCCTCGATTTTAGCCGTGACAGTCGCAGAAAATACAGCTGCGTTGTTTTGCGACCACTGGGTTGCCGCTCGCGCGGGGCCTGGTGGCCCGCACTCAGTGGGCGCTGGTGGAGCCCTGCCGGTAACGGTCCACGGTCAGGCCGTCGAGGCTGATGTCGGTTGGCCGTCCCGACATCAGGTCGGCGATCACGCGTCCGGTGCCGGCCGCCATGGTCCAGCCCAGGGTTCCGTGGCCGGTCGCGAGGTACAGGTTGGGATAAGGCGTACCGCCCACGACCGGCGTGCCGTCGGGCGTCATCGGGCGCAACCCGGTCCAGAATTCGCCGCGGGCCACATCGGCTGCGCGCGGGAACAGGTCGGTCAGCACATGGTTGAGCGTGCCGCGACGGGCCTCGCGCAATGCCGTGCTGTAGCCGGCCAGTTCGGCGGTTCCGCCCACGCGGATGCGGTCGCCCAGCCGCGTGACCGCCACCTTATGGGTTTCGTCCATGATGGTCGACTCGGGCGCAAAAGCGGCGTCGTCGATCGGAACGGTGATCGAATAACCCTTGACCGGATAGACCGGAATACGGATGCCGATGGCTTTTAGCACCAGCGGCGAATAACTGCCCATCGCGACCAGGTAGGCGTCCGCCTGCAGTTGACCCTGGTCGGTGGCGACGCCGGTGATGCGCGCGCTGTCGCTGGAGATTCCGGCGATGTTGACGCCATACCGAAAGCGCGCGCCGTGCGCCTGGGCCAGCTGTGCAATGTTCTGCGTGAACTTGAAGCAGTCGCCGGTCTCGTCGCCCGGCAAACGCAGCGCGCCGACGAATTTCTCCTGCACCTGCGCCAGCGCCGGTTCGACGCCAATGTAGCCGGCGCGGTCGAGCAACTCGTAGGGCACACCGTACTGTTTCAGAATCTCGATGTCCTTGCCGGTGCCATCGAGCTGCTGCTGGGTGCGGAACAGCTGCAGCGTACCCTGGCTGCGTTCGTCGTAGCGGATGCCGGTGTCGGCACGCAGGGCGCGCAGGCAGTCCCGGCTGTATTCGGCCAGCCGCACCATGCGACCCTTGTTGAGGGCGTACCGGGCCTCGGTGCAATTGCGCAGCATCGACAGGCCCCAGCGCCACATCGCCGGGTCGAGCATCGGCCAGATCACCAGCGGGCTGTGCTGCATCAGCATCCACTTGATGGCCTTGAGCGGTACGCCCGGGCCGGCCCACGGCGCCGAGTAACCCGGGGACACCTCGCCGGCATTGGCGAAGCTGGTCTCCATGGCCGGCCCGCTCTGGCGGTCGACCACGGTGACCTGGTGCCCGGCACGGGCCAGGTAGTAGGCGCTGGTGGCACCGATGACGCCGCTGCCGAGGATCAGTATTTTCATTCGTTTCCAGTCGCTGCCGAGTCGGGCTTCGTTGCCGGAGATACTAACGGACGCCACGGCGGACGACCCCGGACACACCGGCGCACCGCGCCGGGCAGCGCCGGTTTGCAGCGTTGCTCAGTTGCGTCCCCGGGGTTCACGGGCGGCAGGCGTCGGCGCCAGTCTGAACGGACCGGCCCGGCGCCATTCGCTCTCAGACCACCCCGCTCTGGCGCAGCCGCGTGATGGCGTGCGCGTCGTAACCCAGTTCCGCCAGTATCTCGTCCGTGTGTTCACCCAGCTCCGGTGGCGCGCGGTACACGCCGGCCGGCGTGTCGGACAGGTCGACCGGGTGCCGCGCCAGCGGGAAACTCTGCGCCATGCCGCCGAATCGGCACGGCTGCAGCATCTGGCTGGCCACGATGTGCGGGTGCTCCAGCGCCTGTTGCGGACTCAACACCGGGCCGGCCGGGATTTTTGCGCCCGCCAGGGCTGACAGCACCTCGTCGGCGGTCTTGTCGGCGCACCAGTCGGACATCAGCGCGCTGATCTGCGCGCTGTTTCTGCCGCGCAGCGCGTCGCTGGCGAAGCGCGGATCACCGGCCAGGTCGGTGCGGCCGATCATGGCGCACCAGCGCTCGAACATCGCCTGCCCGATCGACTGCACCACGACCGCACCGGTGCGGGTAGGGAACACGTCGCCCGGGGCGGCAAGGTAGCCCCGGTTGCCCTGCGGCACGCGGTTCGGCGCACGCACCGCCTGCTCGATCAGCACCGCGTTGGACTGGATCAGCGCCGAACGCAACAGCGAACCCTCCACCAATTGTCCGCGCCCGGTGCGTTCGCGCGTCCACAGGGCCGCCAGCGCGCCCATCGCGCAGGCCTGCGCGGTATGGAAGTCCACATAGTTCACGCTGGCGCGCATAGGCGCGTCGGGCAGGCCCGACATGAACATCGCGCCGCTCATCGCCTGTCCGACCGAGTCGAAGCCGTTTTGCCCGCTGAGCGGCCCGGTGGGCCCGTAGGCGGTGGCGGCCACCAGCACGATGCGCGGGTTGATCTGCGACAGCGTGGCGTAATCCAGCCCGAGCTGGCGCAGCGTCGCCGGCGGCAGGTTGGCCACCACGACATCGGCGCCGCGCACCAACTGCTGCACGATGGCGCGTCCCGGCGCGCTGGCCAGGTCGAGCGTCAGGCAGCGCTTGTTGCGGTTCATCTGCAGGTACATGCCGCCCTCGCCACTGTCGGCGACGGCCGGCACGCACCGGTCTTCACCACCCTCGACGCGTTCGACGCGGATCACATCCGCGCCGTAGTCCCCCAGCAATGCCGCGCAATACGGCCCGGCGATGAAGCGGCCGAAGTCGAGCACGCGAATCCCGTCCAGCAGCCGCATCGGTGTCCCTCGTGGTTGGAGCGCCATGTTAAACCCGTGCGCGCCAGCGCCCGGGTGTGCCGGGGCGCGTCCAGACCGGCTGAAAAGCCATCGGTCGGTTACCATCAAAGCCCGTTTTTCGAGCAAGCGCCATGGCCACCCTCAGTCCCTTTCACCTTGCATTCCCGGTCACCTCGCTGGCGCGGGCGCGCGCCTTTTATGGCGAGCTGCTCGGGTGCCCGGAGGGTCGGTCCTCCGACGAGTGGATCGATTTCGATTTTTTCGGACACCAGATCGTGGCCCATCTCGCGCCCGGCGACGCAGGGCAGGTTGCCACCAGCGCGGTCGACGGACACAACGTGCCGGTGCGGCATTTCGGCGTGGTGTTGTCGATGCCCGAGTGGCACGCCCTGGCCGACAAATTGCGCGCGGCCGGCACCCGTTTCGTGATCGAGCCCTACGTGCGGTTCAAGGGGCAGGTGGGCGAACAGGCGACGATGTTCTTCATGGACCCGTGTGGCAATGCGCTGGAATTCAAGGCTTTCGCCGACCGGGCGCAATTGTTCGCCCGCTGACACCCGCCACCCTGCCGGAGGATCCGCGTGACCCAAGCAACCCATGCCGTCGAGCCAGCAGCGAGCGCCGCAGTGCCGGCCGTCCTGAGAATCGACATCGTGTCCGATGTCGTGTGCCCCTGGTGCTACATCGGCAAACGCAAGCTCGAAGCGGCGCTGGCGTTGCCCGAGGCGGCCGCATTGCCGAAGGTGGAAATACGCTGGCATCCGTTCCAGCTCAACCCCGAGCTGCCCGCCGCGGGCATCCCGCGCAAGCAGTACCTCGAGGACAAGTTCGGCGGGCCGCAACGCGCGGCGGAAATCTACGCGCGCGTTCGCAGCGCAGGCCGCAGCGCCGGGCTCGAGCTCAATATCGACGGCATCACGCTGCAGCCCAACACGCTGGCCGCCCACGCGCTGATCGCGTTCGCGCAGCAGGGCGTGCAGAACGCCGGCAACGACGTGAAGGAGCGTTTGCTGAAGGCCTATTTCATCGACAACCGGTTCATCGGCAGTATCGATGTGCTGGCCGACATCGCACGCGAGGCTGGCCTGGACGCCGAGGCGGCCCGCGCATTCGTGACCGATCCGCAGCGGCGCGAGGCGGTCGCCAGCGCCGACGCGCAGGCGCGCAGCATGGGCATCCAGGGCGTGCCGTTCTTCATCTTCAACCAGAAGGTGGCGGTATCCGGCGCGCAGGACCCGGCCGCCTTGCTGGCGGCCATGCAGCAGGCGGCGGCTGCCTGACGCCCCCGCGCCGCGCGGACCCGGCCACCCGGGCATGGGGCGGTGCCGGACCACCGCAGCAGCCGATGGCGCGCAAGCAACACCTGGACCCGCTGGCCGTCGGGCTGCTGCTGGCGTGTTGCCTGTTCTGGGGCTTCCAGCAGGTCCTGGTCAAGGCCACCATTGCCGAGCTGCCGCCGGTGTTTCAGGCCGCGGTGCGCTTCGCCGGCGCGAGCGTGTTGTTGGGCCTGTGGTGCCGCTGGCGCCGCGTGCCGCTGTTCGCCTCTGACGGTTCGCTGCGGGCCGGCCTGCTGGCAGGGGCGTTGTTCGCGGTCGAGTTCGCGCTGATGTACAGCGCGCTGGCGTTCTCCACCGCGTCGCGGGTCACGGTTTTTGTCTACACGGCGCCGTTCTGGGTCGCGCTGTGTGTGCCCCTGGTCGTCAGGTCGGAGCGCCTGCACGTGCTGCAATGGGTCGGTCTGGCGCTCGCCTTCGTGGCGGTGGTGTTCGCTTTTTACGAGGGCATGGTCGGGGGCGCGGGCGCGGGCGCGATGCAGTGGGTTGGCGACGCGCTGGCCCTGGGGGCGGGCATGGCCTGGGGCCTGACCACCGTGGTGATCCGCGGTTCCGGCTTGAGCCGGGTGTCGGCAGAAAAACTTCTGTTCTACCAGGTGGCCGTCAGCAGCGCGTGCCTTCCGCTGTTGTCGATTGCGTTGGGCGAGCCATGGGTCTGGGGCTGGAGTGGTTTTGCGGTCATGTCGATCGCTCTGCAGACCGTGGTCGGCGCGTTCGCCAGTTTTCTGGCCTGGATGTGGCTGCTGGGCCGCTACCCTGCCACCCGGATATCGGCCTTCGTCTTCCTGACCCCGGTTTTCGCCCTGCTGTTCGGGACCGTCTGGCTGCACGAGGCGGTGAGCACCCGCCTGTTGCTGGCGCTGCTGCTGGTGGCTGCCGGCATCGTGCTCGTCAACCGACGGCCCAGGGCGGCTCGATCGGGTGCGTAGCGCTATCACGCGCAAGGTGCGTGTCGTCGTGGCCAGGAATGTCAGCGTCCATCGGGCCTTCCAGCGCCAGACAAGCGGTCAACTGCTGTTTCCAGGGTCACTGGTCCGAGCGTACCGTGCGGCGGTACTGCATCGCCTCGGCCAGATGCGCCACCTCGGTGCTGCGCGCACCGGCCAAGTCGGCGATGGTGCGCGCCACCTTGAGCACCCGGTGTGTGCCGCGCGCCGACCAGCCGAGCCGGGCCGCTGCCACGTTCAGGAATTTGGCCGCTGCATCGTCGAGTTGCAGGTGCTGGTCGATCTCCTTGCCATGCAGGGCGTGGTTGGCCTTGCCCTGGCGCTCGACCGCGCGCTGGCGTGCGCCGGAGCAGCGCGCCCGGATGTCCTGCGT
>JANMYG010000585.1:0-14718 GCA_031381865.1 Betaproteobacteria bacterium
GCTGGCAGTTGCAACTGCCCGACGGCGAGTCGTTGCGGGCCAGGGTGGTGGTCAACGCCGCGGGCGCATGGGCCGACCAGGTGGCAGCGCTGTTCGGCGCGCGCGCCATCGGACTGGTGCCGCACCGGCGCACCGCGTTCACGTTCAAGCCGCCCGACGGCATGGCCGTGGCGCACTGGCCCGTCGTGTCCAGCCTGGACGAGAGTTATTACTTCAAGCCCGACGCCGGTGTGCTGCTCGGCTCGCCCGCCAACGCGGATCCGACGGTGCCGCACGACGTGGTGCCCGAGGAACTCGATGTCGCCACCGGCATCCACCATATCGAAGCCGCCACCACCCTCACCATCCGGCGCCCGCTGCGCACCTGGGCCGGCCTGCGCTCGTTCGTTGCCGACGGTGAGCTGGTGGTCGGTTGGGACGACCAGTGCACGGGCTTCTTCTGGCTGGCCGGTCAGGGCGGTTATGGAATCCAGAGCGCGCCCGGCGCATCGGAACTGGCGGCCTCCCTGCTGCTCGGAACGGCGCTGCCCGAGGCACTGGCGCGCCAAGGCGTCGAACCGCAGGCCCTGTCGCCGCGCCGACTGCGCTAGGGTCGGCCGCGCCAGGGGTGCCGAGCGACCAGCGTGGCGGCCTAGGCCAGCGCGTTGGTGAATTCGTTGATCGCGTCGATATCGGCTTTGAGCACCGTATGCGCGATGTGCTCCCGCAGCAGCGTGGCCCGGATCGCGCGGTCGATTTCCCGCGCCTCGGTCTCTTCCTGGAAGCGCCCGGTATGCACGTATTTCTTGTCGCTGCGTTCCACCACGATGTTCACGTTGTCGTGCTGCTTGTACCACTGCAGTATCTGTTGTCGCGTCTTGGCGACGTCGCAGATGTTCTCGTCGTAATGCTCGTTGTAATACAGCAGTTGGGGCAACGAGCACTCGGTCACCAGGTACTGCAACTGCCCGTCGAGCAACTCCAGCATCCGGAACTGCTGCTGCGCAATGTAGTACTGGTTCTTGAGCGCCTCGAAATCCTTCTGCCAGACCAGCGACTTGGCGAAATCGGGAATCTGCTCGACCGTCTTGTGGCGCAGGTTGAGGTTGAGGATGATCGCCGCCGAAAACAACGACTTGTCGCAGCCCGGTCCGCCGATGATGTTGATCACCTTGGTCGGGTACATGCGCATCTTGTTTTCCGGCAGATGGTGCGCCGAGGTGGTGTAACGCATGGTCATGGTCTGGCTCCGGATGGTTTGTCCTGCAACAGACGCAGCTTACCCGCATGCCGGCGCCGCGCGCAAACAGCCGGCGGGCCACCACGCCGGCGGCGCACGCGCCTACCGTCCTACGACCGTTGCTGGAACTCTCGGTCCCGGGCCCCGAGCAGCCCGGTGGCCAGGCTGGACAGCTCCCTGGCCAGCAGTTCCAGGATGTCCTCCATCGTCACGATGCCGGTCAACCGTCCCTCGCCGTCCACGATCACCAGCCGGCGCAACCGGTTGGCGCGCATCAGTTGCACCGCATCCATCGCATCCATCTCCGGGTTCGCCAGCACGAGGTCGACCGACATGATGTCCCCGGCAGTGAACAGGGCCGGGTCGAGGGCCTCGGCCATCAATGCGAGCACCAGGTCCCGGTCGGTGATGATGCCTACCGGGCGGCTCTTCTCGGCTGCTTCCACGACCACCAGCGCGCCGATGTGGTGCCGGCGCATCAATTGCGCTGCGACCAGCGCGGTGGTCTCGGGTTCGACCACAGCCACCACGGCGGTGGCGAAGTCCTTCAGGCGGGTCGGCATCACGGGCTCCTTGGCGATTTTCAAGACGATTGTCGGTGTCGTGTTTATGCATCGGAGCCGCGCCTTCGTCGTTGACGCAACGCAAGCCGGCGCACGGTGGCAGGCAATAGTCGTGCGCCGCGCGTCCCTGGTCAGGAACCGGTTTTGTTCCTGATCGGGACAATCTGCGCCGGTGCCTCAGGGCTGCAGCACGACGCGTCCCACCACGCGGCCGTGGGCCAGGTCGTCCAGCGCCTGGTTGACGCTGTGCAGGGGCCGCAGGTCGAGCGGAATCGCCGGCAACGCGACGCGCTGCGCCAGCGCCACCAGTTCACGCAACTCATGCAGGCCGGCCACATAGGAGCCGGTGATGGCCAGCGACTTCAGGGCAAACATCGGCAGCGCCAACCGGAACTCGCCGCCGAACAGACCCACGATCACCACCTGCCCGGCCCGGCGCACCAGGTTGACGGCCATCGACGAACTCGATTCGGCGCCGACAAAATCGAGCGCCCCGGCGATGTTTGCGCCGCACGCCTTGGCGACCGTCTTGAGCACGTCGGCGGCACCGGGGTCGAACGCCAGCGTGGCGCCGTGGCGCAACGCCGCCTCGCGCTTGGCGCCATCGGGGTCGATCGCCACGATGCGCGCCCTGGAAGTGGCGGAAAGCAACGCGACCGCGGTCATGCCGACACCACCGCAGCCGATCACGGCCACCCAGTCGTCCGCTCCCACGGCCGGCAGCTTCTTGATGGCGCCAAAAGCGGTGATGCCGGCACAGGCGAAGGTGGCGGCACGTGCCGGCTCCAGGTCACCCACCGGAACCAGGTAACGCTCATGCGGTACACGCGTCAGATCGGCATAACCACCGGCCAGTTGTATGCCCAGGTTGCGCGCGGCGCGCACGCACAGGTGCTCGTCGCCGCGCAGGCACGTTGCGCACTCGCCGCAGCCGAGCCAGGGATAGACGATCACGTGTTGTCCGGTTTCCACGCCCAGCACATCCGGGCCGGTCTCGACCACCTCGCCCACGATCTCGTGTCCCATCGTGACCGGCAGCCGGGTGCCGGCGCGCTCGAGCGATGACAGCTTGCCGCCGCCCATGTCGAATCCACCGGCCTGGATATGCAGGTCCGAGTGGCACATGCCGCAATGCGTCACCCGCACCGTCACCTCGTGGCCCACCGCCGGTGCCAGCACCTCCTCGCTCTGCTCGAGCGCCCCGCCCCAGGTCTTGAACGCCCACCGGTGTGCACATTGGTATTTCACGAAATTCTCCTGTTGTCAAAGATTTCACAAACCGCGACTCAAGTCCGACCTGCCTGGTCGCCAACCCTGTCATTGCGGGCCCGGCCCGCAATCCACCTTGCGCGGGTGCTGCAATCCCGGACCCGACCTGGCGCTGCACTGGCGTCGAGCCCGCGCCGTGGATGTCATGATTCTCGTGGCGACCGATGGTTGTCTAATGCGGTGTCGCCGCCACTTTCATGGACGGCGAAAGTCTGCCACATGCGAGGAACAGGACACCATGAACAACCAAGCGCCCGAAACCACGACCCAACGCAACATCTGGGGGCGTGGCCTGCTGATGCTCCTGATGGCACTGGCCTACCAGCTGGCCAGTACGGTTCTATTCTTCCTGGCGATTCTGCAGTTCGCCTTCGCGCTGGTCAGCGAGACACCGAATGCGCGCCTGCGCAGCTTCGGCGTCAGCCTCGGGCGCTACCTGGGTCAGATCGTGGCATTCGAGAGCTTCGCCACCGAAGACCTGCCCTTCCCATTCGCCGACTGGCCGCCGGGCAACTGAACCGGCGCGCCACCCGCGCCAGGTCAATCCTCTTCGAGCCGCGTCGCCGCGTGTTGCGTGGCCAGCAGCTGCTGCGTCGCAGGAGGCACCGGCGCGTAATGCGAAAAGCTGATGGTGTACGCGCCCTGCCCGCCGGTCAATGACTTCAGGCGCGACTGGTAGTCTTCGAGTTCTGCCAGCGGCACCTGCCCGGTGATCGCCATCGCGCCGCTCGCGCGCGCCTGCGTACCGGTGACATGTCCGCGCTTGGCCGCCAGGTCGCCGGTCAGGTCGCCGACGGATGCTTCGGGCGCCAGCACCTCCACGTCGACCAGCGGCTCCAGCACGATCGGGCTGGCGGCCCGGATGGCAGCGATCGCCGCCTTGCGGCCGGCCGCGACAAACGCGATTTCCTTGCTGTCGACCGCGTGCGCCTTGCCGTCATGCACCACGACGCGCAGGTCGTGAACCGGGTAACCGGCAATCACACCCTCTTCCAACGCCTGGCGCACACCTTTTTCCACCGCCGGCATGAAGACCCCCGGGATGGCCCCACCCTTGACCACGTCGACGAACTCGAAGCCGGCCCCGCGCGCCAGCGGCTCGACCCGCAACGCCACTTCGCCGAACTGCCCGGCGCCACCGCTCTGCTTCTTGTGGCGGTTGTGCCCCGCCGCGGCGACGGTGATGGTTTCGCGGTAGGCGATCCTGGGCGGCCGCGTGGCCAGTTCGAGCTTGTACTGTTGCGCCATGCGCGCCAGCTTGGCGCGCAGGTGCATTTCGCCCAGTCCGCGGATCACGGTCTCGTTGGTGGACGGATGGCGCTCGACCTTGAAACACGGATCCTCGATCTCGAATTTGTGCAACACCTCGTACAGGCGCTGCTCGTCGCCCTTGCGGCGGGTCGCGACCGCCAGACCCTGCATCGGCAGGGGAAACTCCATCGGCTTGAGGTGGATGTGGTCCTCGTCGTGCGAATCGTGCAGGACGCAGTCGAACTCGATCTCCTCGACCTTGGCGACGGCGCCAATGTCTCCAGGGCCCAGTTTCGGGACTTCCAGGTAGTCCTTGCCGTGGACGCGGTACAGGTGGCCGACCTTGAACGCCCGCCGCCCGTCGCCGACAAACAACTGCGAATCGCGGTGTATCGTTCCCTGGTGCACCCGAAACACGCCCAGCTTGCCGATGAACGGATCACTGATGACCTTGAACACATGCGCCAGCACATGTTTGTCCGGATCCGGCTCGGAATCGAAGGGCAGCGCCGCGCTGTCGCCCGGCTGGCCGCGATAGAACGGCGGCGGGTTTCCCTCCGCGGGGTTCGGCGCCAGGCGCGCCAATACGTCGAGCAATTGCGGCATGCCCGCGCCGGTGCGCGCCGAGACAAACAGGATCGGGACCAGATGCCCGCTGCGCAGCGCCTTCTCGAACGGCGCGTGCAGCTCGTCCACGCTCGGGTCCGCGCCGTCGTCGAGGTAACGCGCCAACAGGCTCTCGTCCTCCTCCACGATCTGGTCGATCAATGCCCGGTGCGCCGCCGCGACCGAGCCGAAGTCGCTTTCGCCGCTGTCGTGTCCGAGCAGTTCCACCACCTCGTGGCGATCCTGTGTCGGCAGGTCCAGCAGCATGCACTGGCGCCCGAAACGATCGCGGATGGCGTTGACCAGCGCCGGCAGGTCGACGTTGTCCGCATCGATCTTGTTGATCACGATCATGCGGCACAGGCCGCGCTCACCGGCCAGCTTCATCATGCGTTCGGTCGACAACTCGATGCCGGTCAAAGCGCTCACGACCACCAGCGCGGTATCGACGCCGGCCAGGGCACCGATGGCCTGTCCGGCGAAATCCGGATAACCGGGCGTGTCGATCAGGTGCACCTGTGCACCACCCCAGGAAAAACTGACCAGAGCCGAATTCAGCGAATGCCCGAGCTCCTTTTCCTGCGGATCGAAATCACACACGGTGCTGCCGCGCTCGACCGTGCCGCGGCTCGTGATGGCGCCGCTGGCCGCCAGCAGCGACTCCGCCAGCGTGGTCTTGCCCACCGCGCCGTGGCCGACCAATGCGATCGTGCGCAGGCGGGTTACTTCCGGGTTGCTCATGGCTTGCCCTTTCTTGGTAATGCGCCTGGCTCAGGCGCCAGCGCAAGGCCCGGCGCCGGCGCGGCCGGAACCGCCGCCGGCCCGCGGCCAGCGTCGTTGAGGTTCGCATCGCGCACCGCAAACAGGCGCTCCAGGTCGGTCCGCATCTGCTCCTCTTCCTCGTCGCGCGGCGAAATGTGTTCCGGTTCCGGCGCCGGCGTCAGCTTCGCGGCCGCAGCGCGCGCCGCAGTCCAGGATGCCGCCTCCGGCATCGCCAGGTAGGGGCATTGGGTGCCGACTTCGTATTGCCAGGTGATGCTCAGCAACCACTGGCGCGCCTCCGGTTCGTAGCGTTCGACCTCCTCGCGCAGGCGGCGCTGGAACGCCACGGCATATTTCAGCAAGCGCTCGTCCCAATGCCGCACGATCAGGCGCAGGTGCACAAGGGTCTGGCCGCTCTGGCCCAGCTCCAGCAACACCTGCGAGTCGATCCAACCATCCGGTATGCCGGTAACGCGCTGCATGTCACGGGTCAGCATACGGACCAGTTCCCGCCGCTTGACGGACTGGGAGTCGGCTGCCGGTGTCTTGCTGTCGGGTCGCCCGTCGGGGCGCGGTGGTGCGGCCGGCTCCGGCTCCGGTGTCTTGGCAGTGCCGAACAGGCGCTTGATCAGGTCCATGGGGTCTGGGTACTCCTCGGGCTGCGCACGACGCTAGGCTTGCAAAACCGCATTGTGACCCGGCCGGACATCCTGGCGTTCCGGTCCGCGCCGGCGTACCTGCACCGTGGCCGACATTCCGAGGTAGGCGGTGGCGTCCCCGAACCAGCTGCCGGACACCGGTGCCGCGAACGCCGGGTCGCGCACCACGCCGACACGGATCAGCTGGCTTCCACCAATCAGGTTGTTGGTGGGATCGTAGGTGAGCCATCCGGCACCCGGCAGGTAGACCTGCAGCCAGGCATGTGTCACGCCGGCACCACTCATGGCCCCGCCACCATCGTCCAGCGACGCGTCGTACAGGTAACCGGACACGAAGCGCGCCGCGACACCAAGGCGGCGCACGGCCTCCATCATCAGCAGCGCGTAGTCGCGGCAGCTGCCGCCGCCGCGCTTCAGGGTCTCGACCGGGGACTGCGTGCCCTCCTCGTCCCGGGGCGCATAAGACAAGGTCTGCCCGATGTGCCGGTTCATGTGCGCCAGCAATTCGAGCGTGGCAGTGCGCGCCCCGCCGGCAAGGAACTGGTGCGCCCAGGCGATCAGTTCACCATGCGGATCGTCATGGTGCGGGCGCAGGTAATGCTCGAGGTCGAGCCGGTCTTCGAGCGAATAGGCGAACGGCATGAATTCAGCTGCCCGGGCCAGCGGCGCCGCGAGTTCTGCGCCGGCGGCGTGCTCGATCGTGAACGAGCACACGATCCTGAGTTCGGTCGCGCTCGCCAGAGGCTGCACCAGGGCGATCGAATTGGAATGCGGATCCTGGATCATGCGCACTATGCCGGGCGGGCTGACTTCGAGGTCGGTCGCCAGCACCCGCTGGTCATGGCTGTCGCGCGGACGGAACATGACCCGGTGCTCGCCGAAACTCACCGGTTCGCGGTAGCGGTAACTCGTGGTGTGAACGATGTCGTGCAGGATCGGCATGGCAACGACCGGCGCCAGGTTCACGCCGGCGACAGGATATGGATCGCCCGGCTAGCCACCAGGTCGCGTGTGCGGGCGGCATACGCCACCATGTGCGGCGCGCCCCCGTGGGCGCGCAAGGCACCCATGTCTTCCCATTTCTCCACCACCACGAAGGTGTCGGGACCATAACGCGCCTGAAACGCCGGGCCGTCGGCCAGGTCCACAGCAGCACCGTATTCGATGCAGCCGTGCTCGGCCAGGACCAACGGGACGTTGTCGCGAAAGGCCTGCAGCACCGCGTCGCGCAGGCCAGGCCTGGCCGTGATGACAGCTATCACATGGATCATGGCGCATCGGCTCCTGTGTTGGTGACGGTACCGGTATCGGCACCGTTCAGCGCGGCTGGCGAAGGCCGGCGCACGCACTGGCGGACAGAATAACACCATGCCCGGCGGACATGGTGCAGCGGGCGCTACAGCAACAGGCGGCCGAACTGGCGCGCAAACGCCTGCGCCGTCGCGCGGTCCAGGCGCTGCCCGACGAAGACCTCGATGCCACGCAGCACCCAGTTCCAGCAAGCTCTGCAAAGTCGGCTCCAACTCGCCCACACGCAGGAACGCGCCCAGGTCGTTGACGGTCTTTTGGCCATCCACGAGGATCAGCAGACGCCGCTGCACCGGCGTCAGGACGCGGCCGCGCGCCGCCACCTCGGCCCGGCCCCGCTCGGTCTTGGCTGGGGCGAGTCCTGGATTCATATGGAAGCGGTCGCGAGCATGGCGCTGGCGGGCATCTTGCTGGCAGGAACCACGCGTCGTTACAAGGCGCGGGCGAGGCGCGCGATGCCCTCTTCGATCTTCGCCGCGTCGGCGGTGGCAAAACTCAGGCGCAGCGTGGACCGGTCGGGATCGTGGGCGAAAAATGGCGTACCTGGCACGAAGGCGACCAGTTGCCCGATGGCGCGCCGGGCGAAGTCGGTCGCATCGCCGCCCGCGCGCAGACGGGCCCAAAAGAACATGCCACCCTGCGGCAGGTTGAATTCGATCGCGTCGCCTAATTCACGCTGCAGGCACTGCGCCATCAACCTGGCCCGTGCGGCGTAGGTCCCGCGCACCACCGCGAGCGCTGCGTCCAGCCGGTTCAGCGTAAGGTAGTGCGCGGCGGTGGCCTGCGTCAGGTTGCTGGTGTGTGCGTCGCTGAACTGCTTGCACATCGTGGCCTTGGCCAGCAACTCGGGCGGGGCGATCAGCCAGCCCACCCGCAGGCCCGGACTCAGTATCTTGCTGAAGCTGCCGCAATGGGCCAGCCAGTCGCGGCTGCCGGCCACCGTATCGGACAGCGCCAGCAGGCTCGGCGGCGGCGGACGGTCGAAATACAACTCGCCATACGGATCGTCCTCGACCACCAGGGTCTGCGTGCGCGCGGCGATCTCGAGGATGCGTTTGCGCCGCTCCAGACTCAGCGTCGCCCCGCTCGGGTTTCCGAACGTGGGGATCAGGTACACCAGCTTGGGCTTGTGCTGCGCGATCAGGGCTTCGAGCAGGTCGACCCGCACGCCATCGGCGTCGATCGGCGCGCCGATCAGGTTCGCGCCGTACAGGCGAAAGCACTGGATCGTGGCCAGGAAGGTCGGCGCTTCGACGATCACGTTGTCACCGGGCGAGATCATGGTCTTGCCGATCAGGTCGAGGGCCTGCTGGCTGCCGGTGGTCACGATCAGGCCTTCGGGCGCCACCGTGGCGCCCTTGGCCTTCATGAATGCCGCAATACCTTCGCGCAGCGGCTGGAAACCCTCGGTGGCGCCGTACTGAAGCACCGGCCCCGGGTTGTCGGCCAGCACCGCGTCGGCGGACTGCCGAATGCCCGGCACGTCGAACAGCGCGGGATCCGGAAAGCCGCCGGCAAAACTGATGATGCCGGGTTTGCCCAGCAACTTGAACAGTTCCCGGATGGCCGAGGTCTCGACGTTGTCGAGTCGTGTGGCAAATTTCATGGTGCGTGCGGTCTTGAAAAGATCTTATTGTCGCAACTGTGCCGGGCGCCGTGGAATCGGTAAGAATGCGGTACGACAAACCACCCCGGCAACCCCGATTGCCCCAAGGAGCGACGATGTCCGATATCTCCACATTATTCAAGTCCGTCGCCTTGCCCGTGATGCCCGAGGTCGGCCTGGCCCTGATCACCACGCTGGACGACGACGACACGCCGATCTCGAAAATTCAGGCGCTGATCGGCAAGGACCCGGCGCTTACCGCCAAACTGCTCGCGTTGGCGAACAGTGCCGCTTTCGGCCTGTCGCGCAAGGTGGCGACACTGGACTCCGCCCTGAGCCTCGTGGGCATATCGAAAGTGCGCGCCCTCGCGCTGTCGGCCTGCCTGCACAACGCGTTCGCCATGCCGGAGGGCATCGACGCCGGCCGATTCTGGCGCTACAGCGTGTATTGCGCCGGTTATGCGCAATGGCTGGCCGGCGGACTGGACGAGAGCCTGAAGGTCGATCGCCAGCAGGCCTGGCTCACCGGCCTGATGCTGCGCCTGGGTGAGTTGATCATTGCCCAGGCAGCGCCGGAGGCGGTGCAAGAGATCGAGCAGATGCCGTGCGCCGGCGGCGAACGCTGGGAACGCGAGAAGACCCTGGTTGGCTTCGACGAGGGCGAGGTGACGGCGGAACTGGCCCGGCGCTGGAATTTCCCGTTCGACATCGTGCACGCCCTGTTGCTGGCATCGGACCCGCTGGCTGAAAAGCCGATGTCGCCGATGGCCGGCGTCCTGCACCTTGCCGGCCGGCTGGCCGACGCGCCGACTTCCGATGCGCAGGCCATTGACACCCTGCCGGTGCCGGTGATGGGTGCACTGGCACTCAAATACGGCTGGATGAAAGCCGACTTTCCCGACGTCGGTTCGTTCGTCGACATCTCCGCGCTGGCACGCTGAGGCGGCCGCCCACGCCGCTGCCGCGGCGATGCAACTCTCGCATAAGGCCATGTTCGGCGCCATCCCGGCGCACCGAAAAGCCGATGCGCCACCTAGAATCCTGCGTCCCACTCAAGACGGAGCAGACATGACCACCAACGAACTGACTGAACTGATGGCCTATACGCAGGCGCATGCCGGGCCGGCCGGGGACCGGATGGGCAGTTTCATGGCGGCTTATTTCGAGAGTGCGGATCCGGACGAGTGCCTGGCACGCGGATCAGCCACGTTGTTTGCGCTCGCGAATGCGCACTGGCGGCTGCTGGACGCGCCGCGCGCAGCCGCCACCGCGCGCATCCGGGTGTTCAACCCGACGCTGGCGGAAGATGGTTTCGTGAGCGACCATACGGTGGTCCAGATCGTGCAGGACAACATGCCGTTCCTGGTTGACTCCGTCACCATGGCGGTCAACCGTGGCGGCCGCACGGCGCACTGGATCGTCCATCCGCTGCTGTCCGTGCAGCGCAGCGCCGAGGGCCGGATCACCCACGTCGGCAGCGTCACGGCGAGCGGCGCCGGCCGGACCACGGGCAGCGTGGAGTCGCTGATCATGGTCGAGTGCGACCGCATCGTCAGCACCGTCGAGCGCGACAAGCTGGCCGATGAACTGGAGCGGGTGCTGGGCGACGTGCGCTGCGCGGTGCAGGACTGGAGCGCGCTGCTGGCGCGCGTGGACGAAGTCTGCCTCGCTTCGGCCCGGTCACCCCTGTCCGACACCAACAAGCAGGAGGGTATTGCGTTCCTGCGCTGGCTGCAGGACCGGCACTTCACGTTCCTGGGCGCGCGCGACTACGACCTCAAGCGTGAAGTCGACCGGGTTTTCCTGGTGGCCCGCGCCGACTCGGGACTGGGTATCCTGCGCGGCGCCGTGCAAACGGCTGAGACGCAGTTGCCGCCCGAGGCGGTGGCGCTGATCGACGCGGACGAACTCGTGCTGGTGACCAAGGCCATGACCCGGGCGACCGTGCACCGGCCGGCCTGGCTCGACTACATTGCCGTCAAGCGCTTCGACGATGCCGGACAGGTGGTCGGCGAAGCGCGTTTCCTCGGCCTGTACACCTCGACCGCCTACTCGGCCGCCGTGTCGGACATACCGCAGGTGCGCCGGCATGCGGCACAGGTGATGGCCAGCGCCGGCGTGGTGCCCGACAGCCACGCCGCCAAGTCGCTGCAGTCCGTGCTCGACGCCTACCCGCGCGACGAATTGTTCCAGATCGACGCGGCGACGCTGACCGAGCATGCGATCGGCATCCTTCGGCTGCAGGAACGCCAGCGCACCCGCCTGTTCCTGCGCCGTGACCCGTTCGGCCGCTTCACCTCGGCCCAGGTGTTCGTGCCGCGCGACCGCTACAACACCGAACTGCGCGTCAAGGTCGGGGCCGAGCTGATGGCCGCGCTGGATGGCCAGTCGCTCGAGTTCACGCCGATGCTGACCGACAGCCCGCTGGCCCGAATCCACTACCTGGTGCGGGCCAAGGGCCATGCGCCGGCCCTCGCGAACCAGGATGCGCTGGAGGCGCGCATCGGCCGCCTGGCCCAGCGCTGGGAAGACGACTGCACGGCCGAGCTGCTGCGTGCGCACGGCGAAGGCCTGGGCCTGGTGCTGTCGCACCGTTTTGCCACGGCCTTTCCGACCGCGTACCGGGAAGACTTTTCCGCCGCGGTGGCGGCCGAGGACGCGGACCTGCTGGCCGCCCTGTCGGCCACCGCGCCGCTGGCCGTGCGGCTGTACCGGCCGCTCAATGCCGAGGCGGGCTTGCTGCGCTTCAAGATCTACAACACGTCCAAGGTTGCGCTGTCCGACTCGCTGCCGGTGCTCGAGCACATGGGCGCGCGGGTGCTCGACGAGCATCCGTACCGCATCGGCAGCGACGCCCTGTGGATCCACGACATGGGGCTGCAACTGCCCCCCGGCGCCGAGTTGGCCAGCATCAAGGGACGCTTCGAAGAGCTGTTCGCGCTGGCGTGGCGCAGCGAGGTGGAAAGCGACTACCTGAACAAGCTGGTGCTGGCCACCGATCTGGACGCGCGAGCGATCAGCGTGTTGCGCGCTTATACGCGTTACTTCAAGCAGCTCGGGTTCGGCTTCAGCCAGAGTTACATTGAAGCCGCGCTCAACCGCCATGCGCATATCGCGCAGGACCTGGTGGGCCTGTTCCAGGCCCGTTTCGACCCCGCACAGTCGGCCGACCGGGACCGGGCGCAGGAACTTCTGAGCCAGAAGATCGAGACCAGCCTGGCCGGTGTCGCGAGCCTGGACGAAGACCGCATCCTGCGGCAATTTTTTGCCACCGTGGGCGCGACCCTGCGCACCAACCTGTGGCAACGGTCTGCCGCCGACGGCAACAAGCCCTACCTGTCCTTCAAGCTCGATCCACGCCAGGTGCCGGGTGTACCCGAACCCAAACCGCTGTTCGAGATCTGGGTCTATTCGCCGCGCGTGGAAGGGGTGCACCTGCGCGGCGGCAAGGTGGCGCGCGGTGGCCTGCGCTGGTCTGATCGCCGCGAGGATTTCCGCACCGAAATACTGGGCCTTGTCAAGGCGCAACAGGTCAAGAACACGGTCATCGTTCCGGTCGGCTCCAAGGGTGGCTTTGTGCTGAAGAACGCGCCGCCCGCGAGCGAGCGCGAAGCGTTCATGGCCGAGGGCGTGGCCTGCTACAAGTTGTTCCTGTCCGGGCTGCTCGACATCACCGACAACGTGCTCAAGGGCGCCGTGGTGCCGCCCAGGGACGTGGTACGGCATGACGCCGACGACCCGTACCTGGTGGTGGCGGCCGACAAGGGCACCGCGACCTTCTCCGACATCGCCAACAGCGTGTCCGCCGACTATGGCTTCTGGCTCGGCGACGCCTTCGCGTCCGGCGGCTCGGTGGGATACGACCACAAGAAGATGGGCATTACCGCGCGCGGCGCATGGGAGTCGGTCAAGCGCCATTTCAGGTCGATCGCGGTCAACACCCAGACCACCGATTTCACGGTCGCCGGCATCGGCGACATGTCGGGTGACGTGTTCGGCAACGGCATGTTGCTGTCGCAGCACATCCGGCTGGTGCTGGCGTTCGACCACCGCCACATCTTCATCGACCCGGCGCCTGACCCCGCGCTGTCCTTCGCCGAGCGGCAGCGCCTGTTTGCCCTGCCGCGTTCGAGCTGGGAGGACTACGACAAGGGTCTGATCTCCCAGGGCGGCGGGGTCTACTCCCGCAGCGCCAAATCGATCCGGCTGAGCCACGAGGCACGTGCCGTGATCGGCACCGAGGCGCAGGACCTGACACCGGCAGAACTGCTGCATGCGATCCTGCTCGCGCCGGTCGATCTGCTCTACAACGGCGGCATCGGCACCTACGTCAAGGCCGCCTTCGAGAGCCACGCGCAGGTCGGCGACAAGGCCAGCGACGCGTTTCGCGTCAACGGCGGCGAATTGCGTTGCAAGGTGGTGGCGGAGGGTGGCAACCTGGGTTGTACCCAGAACGGCCGCATCGAATACGCGCAAAAGGGCGGCCTGATCTACACCGACGCGATCGACAACTCCGCCGGCGTGGACTGCTCGGACCACGAGGTCAACATCAAGATACTGCTGGGGCAGGTGGTGGAAGCCGGCGACCTGACGCTCAAGCAACGCAACGACCTGCTGGCGTCGATGACCGACGAAGTCGGGTTGCTGGTGCTGGCCGACAACTATTACCAGACCCAGGCGCTGGAGATCGCCAACCACCGCCCGCTGTACCTGCTCGATGGCCAGCAGCGGCTGATGCAATGGCTCGAAGGCGCCAAGCGCCTGAACCGCGCCATCGAGTTCCTTCCGAGCGACGATGAAATCGCGCGCCGGCGCGCACGCAAGACCGGCCTGACCGCACCTGAAGGCGCGGTCGTGCTCGCCTACGCCAAGATGTCGGTGTTCGACGAACTGCTGGCCAGCAACCTGCCCGACGACCCGTATTTCAGCCGCTCGCTGAAGGCCTACTTCCCCAAGGTCCTGTGCGAGCGCTTCGGGCCGGCGGTGGCAAGCCACCCGCTCAAGCGCGAAATCATCGCCACCTTCATCACCAATACGGTGGTGAACCGCACCGGCGCGACCTTTGTCAACTTCATCGCCTCGGAGGCCGGTGCCACGGCGGCCGACGTGATCCGCGCCTTCACGCTGGCGCGCGAGGTATTCGACCTGGAACGCCTGTGGGACCAGATCGACGCGCTCGACTACCGCGTCGACGCCAAGCTGCAACTCGACCTGTTGAGCAAACTCACGGCCATCGCCCAGCGCGCATCGCGCTGGATGTTGCGCGCCCGCTCCGACAACACCGACCTGCCCAGCCTGATAACGCGTTACCAGCCATCCGCCCGTGCGTTGCGCGAGCGCCTGGCCGAATGGTTGCCAACGGGCGCACAGGCCGACTGGCAGCTCGCCTCCGGCAACCTGGTGCAGGCCGGCGTCGAGCCGACGTTGGCGCTGGACCTGAGTGCGCTGGAATTCATCTTTCCCGCGCTCGACCTG
>JANMYG010000597.1:0-7022 GCA_031381865.1 Betaproteobacteria bacterium
GTCCTTCGCCGGAACCAGCAGATTGACGTGGCGGAACACGCCGCCACGCGGCTCATTGAGCATGAAGTTGCGAAGCCGCTGGTCCTGGGCGATGTAACGCGACTGCTGCCAGATCGTGTCGCCGGGCGGCGGCGCAACACCACCGACGATGACATCACCGACCTCGCCTTCGGCGTGGCAGCTGACTACGTGAACCAGCCTGGATGATCGCATCGCATCGGGCCTGGGTTGCGCTCTAAGGTGCGCCGATGACAAGCACCGGGTCTCCCAGCACTTCGAAGCGCGGCTCAATGCCCAGTCCCGGACGGTCCGCGGCGGTCATCCTGCCAGCGACACGTTGCGGTGCCCCCTCGGCGATGGTGACTGTGCCGTAGCTGTTGAAGTCGGTTGCCGAAAAGCAGAATTCGGCTGGTGTCGAGCGCGCCAGGTGGGCGATGGTGGCTGTGACGATATCACCGCCCCAGGTGTCCTCAATCGTCATCGGCACACCCGCTGACACACACAGATCGCGCATCAAACGCGCCTTGGTCAGGCCACCAACCTTGGATATCTTCAGGTTGATGACATCCATGGCATGGTCGCCCAGGGCGCGCACCAGCACATCGGTGCCGGTGACCACCTCGTCGAGCACCATTGGCAGGCCGGTGCGCAGGCGGATCGAGAGGCATTCCTCGTAGCTCGGGCAGGGTTGTTCGATATAGACGTCGAGGTCGCGCACCGCGGCGACCACTCGGGCGGCTTCGTGCATTGTCCAGCCGGTGTTGGCGTCGGCTACGAGCACGTCGCCTGGCTCAAGCATGGCGCGGCAGGCGCGAATGCGCGCAATGTCGTCGTTCGCGTCCCCGCCGACCTTGAGCTGGAACTTGCGGTATCCGGCTTGCCGGTAGGCGGCGATGTTCCGGGCCATCTCGTCTGATGGCAATTGCGAGATGGCTCGGTACAACACAATATCGGTCTGCTCGCTGCCACCGAGCAGCTTGTAGACCGGCAGGCCGGCGACCTTGCCCAGAATGTCCCAGCAGGCCACATCAATCGGTGCCTTCACGTAGGCGTGGCCGCGCAGCACCGCATCCATGTGGCGGTTAAGCACGCCCAGATCGAGCGGGTCGAGTCCAATTAGCTTGGGGCCGATCTCCGCCAGGCCGGCGCGCACGCCCGCCGCATAGGCCGGCAGGTAGGCTGAACCAAGCGGGCAGCACTCGGCGTAACCAGTGATGCCCGCGTCGGTCTCCACCGCTACCACGGTCGCGTCGAAGACTTCGACAAAGTTGCCGTTCGACCAGCTGTAGCGGCCTTCTTTTAGCGGCAGGTCGACCTGCCAGGCCTTGATGGCGGTAATTTTCACGTGCGTCCTATCTTGCGTGGGTGGAGAAAACCGACTTCATGAACAGCGCGGTCTCGGGCTCGCGCGGATCGCCGATTACCTGCTCCGGCGGCCCAATCTCGTGAATCAGGCCAGACTTGAAAAATGCCACGCGGTCCGAGACTTCGCGCGCGAAAGAGACTTCGTGCGTGACGACAATCATCGTCATGCCTTCGCCCGACAACATACGCAAGGTGTCGAGCACCTCGCCAACAAGCTGTGGATCGAGCGCGGAGGTCACCTCGTCGAGCAGCATGTAGTCGGGTGACATCGCGAGCGCGCGGGCGATAGCCACGCGCTGCTGCTGCCCGCCCGACAGCTTGGAGGGATAGACCTTCAATTTGTCTTCGAGGCCGACATGTTTGAGCTGGCGCACCGCGATGGCCTCGGCCTCCGCGCGGCTCTTGCGTAGAACTTTGCGTGGAGCCAGCATGACGTTCTCCAGCACCGTGAGGTGCGGGAATGCGTTGAGTTGCTGGAACACGATGCCAATCTTGCGCCGCAGCTGGTTTAGGTCCGTCGCGCGCGCGTGCACTTCGGTGCCATCCACCAGGATCCGCCCGCTCTGGATGCTCTCCAGTCCGTTCACACACATCAGCAGCGTGGACTTGCCCGAACCCGAGCCGCCGAGCACTGAAACGACTTCGCCCTTGGCGACGGTCATCGAGACGCCCTTGAGCACCTCGAGCGGTCCGAAGGACTTTCGCACACTGTCAATTTCAATCAAGATCTCTCCACTTCGTTTCGAGCCGGGCGCCCAGCCGGGAGATAGGGTAACTCATCAAAAAGTAGATCAGACCGCAGACCGACAGCACCAGCAGTGGCTCCTGGATGCGTGTAATGATTACCTGCGATGTACGCAGAAGTTCGGCAATTCCGATCCACATCACGAGCGCTGAGTCCTTCATTACTCCCAGTGTGAGCCCGGTCCACGACGGCAGCGATACGCGCAACGCAATCGGAAAGACGATCTCCCGGATGTCCTGCCAATAGGTGAGTCCAAGCGAGCGCGCCGCGCGCCGCGTGGTCTGGGGCACGGCCTGCACGCCTGCACGCACGATCTCGGAGCAGTAGGAGGATGTGTAGAAGGCCAGCACCACGCAACTCACCACAAAGGCCGAGACATCGAAGCCGATGATGGACTTGAATGAGTTGACCAGCACCAGCTGGATCAGCAGCGGGACCGAACGGAAAACGTCGAGGACCGCGCCCAGCGGCCAGTTGATCCACCAGGGCGCCATCGAACGCACCAGCCCGAACACCACCCCCATCAGCGTACCGCCGAGCACCGCCCAAAAGGTGATCATCAGCGTCATGCCGGCACCGCGCAGCATCAAGAGCAGTTCCTGCACGCCAAAGTCCGAGCCGTCCATCACGGGCACCTCAATAACGGAACAGACGCGACGCTGCGGCGCGCGCCGACAGCGTGACGAATTTGGTGATGAGGTAGTAGATCACCGCCGCCATCGCAAAGAATTCGAAGGTCCGGAAAGTGCGGACGTTGAACTCCTGCGTCACGCCCGTGAGGTCAGTGTTGACGCCAACGATCACGCCCAGCGATGTCATGAGGATCGCCCAGACCATCTGGTTCATCATCGGATGAAAGACGGTGCGAAACAGTTGGGGCAGCACAACCAGGCGAAACGCCATCGTCGCACCCATGCCCAGCGAGCGCGCGGCACGCGTCTGCGTCGCGGGCACGGCCCGGAGGCCGCCACGAAAAGTTTCTGCCAGATAACCCGCATTGTTAAAAGAAATGCCGATCAACAAAGCCGGAAATGAATCGACGAAGATGCCGACGGAGCCCAGGCCGAAATAGGCCATGTAGATCTGGAACAGGGCTGGCGTGTTGCGCGCGCCCTCCACCCAGGCGGTAGACAAGGCGTAGAGCAATCGGTTCTTCGAGTTGCGCCCCAGCGCCAGCACAACACCGAAACCAACCCCGATGATCATCGACAGCACCGCAACCTCAATCGTCACCAATGCCCCGGCCAGCATCTCCGGCAGTGCCTGCAAGGCCGGGTACCAGTGAAACGTGTAGGTCATTGCAACTCGTTGCGGCCCGCGTCCGCAAAAAAAGTAACGTCGCCAGCGCGCGGTGGCACTGGTTACATCACGTCAGCGATAAGTGCCCTTGACCGTCATGTCCGGCAATGTTCCGCCGACCCATTTTTGGTACAACTCCTGAGCGCGGCCGGTGCGCGCTTGCTGGTGCACAAACAGGTTGAGATAGTTCAGCAGCCCATATTCCTGGCGCAGCGCGATCAGCGCCACGTAGTCGATGTCGTAGGGCGCATCCTTGCCAACCTCGAGATCCTTGAACTTGTTGCTCTTGACTGTCGCGGCAGCCACGGTGGACGTCACCACAGTGGCCTCGATCTGACCCTGGGCCAGCGCCAGGAACACGTCGGCCTGAGTCTGGTAGGCGCGGAACGATCCCTTGGGATCGGCCCATTTCTTTACATCCTTCTCCAACGCGATAGCCTCAAAAGTGCCAGTAACCGATCCCGTCTTGCGCCCTTTGAGGTTGGCGTAAGTGCTGATACCAATTCCTTTCCTGGTCAGAACGACCATCTTGAAAGCGAAATAGGGAATGGAGAATCCGATGGTCTGCGCTCTTTTGAGGGTGTCGGAGGTCGACGCAACACCAACGTCGGCACGGCCCGAAATCAACGCCGGAACGCGGTCTGGAAATGGTGTTTCGACGTACTCGGGCTTGACGCCGAGTGCCGCGGCGAGATCGTTGCACGTGTCCACGTCGTAACCGATCGGGACATTGCCCGCGTCGCGCGACCCCATCGGTGGAAAGTCAAGCACCACTGCGCAGCGGACCTTGCCTGAGGCGATGATGTCGTCAAGCTTGTCGGCTCGCGCCGGAGCCACGACGGCCACGCTGAGCAGCATGGCCAAGAAAAGTCCCGAACGTCCAATCATTGCTAACCCTTTCCTTGATGTGAAATCCGCACGACGACCGCCCTGCGGTACCGCGGCCTCGGCACCTATCGCTAGTGTCCGGACCACTTTGGATAATGTATAACAAATCCAACAAAGAATCAAACCGACATGGCAGACCGCATCACCACTTTTTGTTGCGCCCGGCAGCCGTCAGGCGATCGTCGGTAGTTCGGGCCGCGTGGCCAGGGCTGCGCGCACGACAACTTCGACCGAGGCGCGCCGCGCGCCGACCAGTGGAAGACGCGGAGCGCGCACGCGGTCGTTGGAGCCGATAACCAGAGCCTCGACCAGCTTGATGTTCTGCACCAAATAGGTTGACACGTCAAGGTCCAGCAGCGGGCGGAACCAGCGGTAGATGGCCAGCGCCTCCTGGTAGCGTCCGGCCTTGATCAGCCTGTAGATCGCCACGGTTTCCTTGGGGAAAGCCACCACCAGTCCGGCCACCCAGCCCACTGCACCGGCCGTCAGTGCTTCGTACGCCAGGTTGTCGACGCCGGTGAACACGGCATAACGATTGCCCAGACGGCCAATGATTTCTGTGGTGCGCCGGATGTCGTCGCTCGACTCCTTGACCGCGCCAAAGCGCTCGTCGTCGGCCAATTCCACCAGCATGTCGGTTGTCACGTCCACCCGATAAGCCATGCGGTTCGAATAGATCATCACCGGCAGATCCCCTGCGGCGGCGATTGCGCGCAAGCTGGCGATGGTCTCGCGATAGTCGGTGTGGTATATCGTGCTCGGCACCACCATCAGGCCGTCAGCACCCGCGCGAGCGCCTCTCTCAGCCAGTACGCACGCGTCGCGGGTCGCCGCCTCAGCCACGGTCAGAATGGCAGGCTTCTTGCCCGTCACTTCTTTGACCGCCTGGAGCATCGCGATGCGCTCATCATGCGTGAGCATCGGTCCTTCGGCCAACGATCCGCAAGCAATCAGCCCGTCGCAGCCAGCGTCCATCTGCAGTTCAAAGCAGCGCTGCATTTCCTTGAAATCGAGCCCGCCGGCCTCGGTGAATTTGCTGGTGACCGCTGGAATGACGCCTTGCCACATGGTGTGTCCTTGAGTGAAATTGAAACAGCTGCCGAGTCAGCGGCAGCACCGATCCGCGATAATACTGTATATTGGATCCACTTTTAGATGCGCTAGGCTCCACAGCCAGTCCGGGATACTGACCGGCATCAAGACATAACCCGAATCGAGGTCACCATGAAGATCATCAAGGTCGACGCGAGCGCATCGCCGTCCGCTGCCGATGTGGTGTTCGAGAGCCTTCGCCGCGCCGTGATCACCGGCGACCTGCCAGACGGCCACGCGTTGCGGCAGGAAGAACTGGCGCGCCACTTCAACACCAGCCGCATCCCCGTGCGCGAGGCCCTCACACGACTCGAGCAGCACGGTCTGGTGCAGATCAGGCGGCACCACGGCTATACGGTCGCCGGCCTTTCCAGCGAGCAGATCGAGGAAATCTGCCGCTTTCGCGCGCTGCTGGAAGCCGAAATCGTGGCTCAGGCGGTCCCGCGAATGTCAAATGCTGCCCTGGCCCAGGCAAAAAAATGCTGCGAGGCGTTCGCCAAGGAGCGCGATCCGGTACGCTGGGGCGATCTCAATCGTGATTTCCATTTCAGCCTGTACCGCGAATCGAACCTGCCGTACCACGTAACGGCGGCATCCAGCGCGCTGGAGAAGACCGAACGTTACCTCGTGGACCAACTGCGGATCGCCCACAGCATGACGCGTGCCCGAGCCGAGCACAAGGCGATCCTCGAAGCCTGCATCGCACGCGACGCCAACGCAGCTGCGCGTTTGACGCGCGATCACATACTGGCCGCACACGAACTTTTCGCCAGGCACCTGGGCAAACACCCTGGCGCGGCAATCCGCCGGCCCCACCCGTCCAGCACCGGCGACAAGTCGTAACCCGCACGGCCTGCAGGCACGGAAATCGTGCTGGCTCAAGCCAGCGGTTTGGAACCGATGACAACGCCGTCGGCGTCGGCGTACAACCAGTCCCCGGGACGCACCCACACGCCCTGCACCTGCACCGGCACATCGCTCTGGCCCTGAGCGCGTTTCTCGGGCGGCATCGGGACCGACGCCAGCGCCAGGATGCCGAGCGCGAGCGGCGCGAGTTCGGCCACGTCGCGCACACAGCCGTCCACCAGCACGCCGGCCCAGCCGTTGCGCGCCGCCGCTGCGCCCAGGTTGCCCCCGAGCAGCGCGCGGCGCAGCGAGCCGCCGCCATCGACCACCAGCACCCGCCCCAATCCCGGGCTGTCGACGGCGGCCTTGACGAGCGAGTTGTCCTCGAAACACCTGACCGTCGCGACCTGGCCCGAGAACCGCACCAGCGCGCCAAAGTTGCGAAACACGGGCGGCAAGACCCTGAAATCCGCGCTCGCATGGTCTCGGTGCGCATCACAAAAATCGCAGGTGGCAAACTGGTTTGGCATGGTGGGGCGGCCCTGGTACAGGCGGGAAATAGCTATTGGACGCAGGATGTTAACGCCGCATGTTGCTGCGATGGGCGAAGGCGTTTTCGGCGCGTCGTGCGGTGCCGCAACGCGCCGCCAAGAACACCTGTTGCGGCCAGTTGCAAGCCCGTGGGCACGGTGACCGAACGCGGAAAATCCGGTTTCCCGAGTGAAAACACCAATGCCACACAGCATAAAAAACAACACGCCAGAGTGAAAAACATCAGTTTTCGCTT
>JANMYG010000612.1:0-6065 GCA_031381865.1 Betaproteobacteria bacterium
CGCGACCGGGATGTGTCGTTCACCGAAGCCGACGGTACCCGTCTGGCTTTTCACGGGGTGGCGCGGCGCGGCAACCTGGCCTTCGCATCCACCCAATTGCTGGACCTGCCCGGTCACACCATGGTCCTTCGCCTGGACAGCTGGCGTGGCACGCCGGACCTGTTCCCCAATTTCCTGACCGCGATGGTGGCCGCGATGACGATCGCGCTGGCGTCGGTGCTGGTGCTGCTCGGGCGCGATGCGCGCCGCAGGCTGCGCGCCGAACACCAGCTTGCGGATGCCCTGGCTTTTCGCAAGGCGATGGAGGATTCGCTTGTCACCGGGCTGCGGGCCCGTGACCTGCACGGGCGCACCACCTACGTCAACCCGGCGTTTTGCGAAATGGTCGGATTCAGCGCGCGGGAACTGCAGGGCCCGGCAGGCACGGCGCCTTATTGGCCGCCCGAGCTGGCCGACGAATACCGGCAGCGGCAGGCCGGGCGCCTGGCTGGCGCGGCGCCGCCGCGCGAAGGCTTCGAGTCGGTCTTCATGCGCAAGGATGGTTCACGCTTTCCGGTGCTGATCATCGAGGCGGCGCTGATCAACGCGGCGGGTGAGCAGACGGGATGGATGAGCGCCGTTCTCGACGTGAGCGAGCAGCGCCGGGTCGAGGAGTTGTCGCGCACCTCCCAGGAACGCCTGCAGGCCACGGCCCGCCTGGCAACGGTGGGCGAGATGGCGTCCCTGCTGAGCCATGAACTCAACCAGCCACTCGCCGTCATATCCAGTTACGCCACCGGCTCGCTCAACATGCTGCAGCAGGGCTGGCAGGCTGCCGGCGGCGCCGCCGCGCACGCCGGTCCGGACCCGCGGGCGGACCCCCGCCGCGGCGCGCCCGACCGTCCCGCCACCGATGGCCTGCTCGAGGAGGCGATGCGCCAAATCGTGGAGCAGGCCCAGCGCGCGGGCAAAGTGATCAAGAGCGTGAACGACTTCGTGCGTCGCCGCGAGACGGTGCGCGAGGCGGTCGATCCGGCCGCGCTGCTGGAGGCGATCATGCCGCTGGTGCGGCTGCAGGCGCGCAAGCTGGGAGTGCGGGTCGACGTGGTGATGGAGGGCGAGTTGCCCAGGATACGTTGTGACCGGACCATGGTGGAGCAGGTCCTGCTTAACCTGGCGCGCAACGGCATGCAGGCGATGGACGACCCGGCGGTGCAAGACCGCGTGTTGCTGCTGCAGGTGAAGCGGGCGCCGGCAAACGAACGCACCTCCCACATGGTGGGCTGGCTCGAGTTTTCCGTCGCAGATCGCGGCCCGGGCATCACCAATGACGTCGCCAGCAGGTTGTTCACGGCCTTCTTCACCACCAAGGCCGAAGGCATGGGCCTGGGTTTGAGCCTGTGCCGTACGGTGGTGGAGCAACATGGAGGTTTTCTGGAGTTCCGGCCGAATTCCCCGCACGGTACGGTTTTCCGTTTCACGCTGCCGGTCGACCCGCAGTGGCGGCAAGGGCCGGCCACGGATGCGCCGGCAAACGGCTAGCATTGCCGCATGCAGCCGAGCGTCAACGCCACCGTCTTCATCGTCGATGACGACGCGAGTGTGCGCTCGGGGCTGTCGTGGTTGCTGCGCTCACGCCATTTGCCGAGCCAGTCGTTCGACAGTGCCGAGGCCTTCGATGCGATGCTGGGTTCGGGTTACACGCAGACGCAGCCTTGTTGCCTGTTGCTCGACGTGCGCATGCCCGGCATGAGCGGGCTGGCCTTGTTC
Organism: Betaproteobacteria bacterium; assembly: GCA_031381865.1. Lineage (GTDB taxonomy): Bacteria > Pseudomonadota > Gammaproteobacteria > Burkholderiales > Burkholderiaceae_C > CAISIP01. The sequence continues at coordinate 1,750 of JANMYG010000612.1, forward strand.
GAGAGCCTGGTGGCGCGCGGTTTGTCCCGTAGCATGCCGGTGATCTTCCTGACCGGGCACGCCGACCTTGCGACGGCGGTGGACGCGGTCAAGCGCGGCGCCTTCGATTTCTGCGAAAAACCGGTTTCCGACAACGCGCTCGTGGACCGGATCGAGCAGGCCATCGGGCAATCCGCCCAGGTGCTCGAGCGGCTGGCCGAACGGCAGGTCGTGGGGCGCAGACTGGCGGAATTGACCGAGCGCGAGCGCGCCGTGATGGACCTCGTAGTGGAGGGTCTGCCCAACAAGCTGATCGCCGACAGACTGGACATCAGCGTGCGTACGGTCGAGGTGCATCGGGCCCGGGTGTTCGACAAGATGGCGGTCAAATCGGCGGTTGAACTCGCCAACCTGCTGCAATTTCGATGACTCATCGTGGATCGCCGTCGGCTGGCGGCCGACCGGGGGCACCGGTGTCCGCGGGTGGCGATGCCGGTTCGGCGTCCGGCGCTGCGGGCAGTTCGCCCTTGACCCGGCCCGAGAACATGGTCCACCAGACGATCAGCAGCAGCAGCACCAGCGCGCCGAGCGCTTCGAGCAAAATCAGACCCATGAATCGACTCCTGTGGCGGCTTGCCTTCGCCCTGGCCAGCGTGGTGATTGTAGGAACGCTTGCGGGCTGCGCCGGCGTTGCGCCGCGCGTCGCGGCTCCGGCCACGGTGGCCACGCCGCCCGCCGGCGCGTCGGTCGTGGGTGTTTTGCCCGAGGACACGGCGCCATTGCCACCGCCGGTACTGCAGCCCAAGAGCCGCTGGGTGCCGGTGCGCTGGGCGGAACTGCCTGGTTTTGGCGCCGACGCGCTGCACGAGGCCTGGAACGCATGGATCAAGAGTTGCGAGCGCCCGGGTGCGGTGTTTGCGCCGTTGTGCCCGGAGGTGCGGATCTTGAGCCTGGGTTCGGGGCAGCAGCAGCGCGTGTGGATGATGGAGCGCCTGCAGCCGTACCGGGTCGAGCCCTTGGGCGCCATGGGCGAAGGGCTGCTGACGGGTTATTTCGAGCCGGTGCTGGACGCCTCGCGCACACGCTTGCCCGACTTTTCGGTGCCGCTGTACCGCCCGCCGGCGGGCCTGGCCAGCCGCAAGCCGTGGTTCACCCGGCAGGAGATCGACACGCTGCCCGAAGCCCGCGCGGCATTGCGCGGCCACGAGATCGCCTGGTTGGCCGACCCGCTCGACGCGCTGGTGCTGCAGATCCAGGGTTCAGGCCGACTGCGCATGCTGGAGCCGGACGGCGCGTCGCGCACGGTGCGCCTGGCCTTTGCGGCAACCAACGACCAGCCGTATGCGAGCGTGGGACGGTGGCTGCTCGACCGCGGACAGGTGCGCGACGCCTCCTGGCCCGCGATCAAGAAATGGGCGGCGCAGAATCCGCAGCGCGTCAACGACATGTTGTGGAGCAATCCGCGCACGGTCTTCTTCCGGGAAGAGCCGATGAGCGACCTCGATGCCGGTTTCGGACCGCGCGGCGCGCAGGGTGTGCCGTTGACTCCCGGGCGCTCGATCGCAGTCGACCGCGACAGCATTCCCTACGGAACGCCGGTATGGATCGCCTCCAGCGGGCCAGCGCTGGAGCTGCAGCGGCTGGTGCTGGCACAGGACACCGGCAGCGCCATCACGGGTGCGGTGCGCGCTGACTATTTCGCCGGCTGGGGCCCGCAGGCCGGGGAGCTCGCAGGACGCCTGAAACAACCCCTGCAGCTGTGGGTGTTGTGGCCCAAGTGAGGCCTCGGACCGCGCCCCGGCGTCGCGCCATTGGCCGGCGCGCGAGGACCAAGCTGGTGTGGACTGGTTGCGCAGCGGTTGCGCGGCCGCGCTCCGGCGTCATGTCGCGAGGTGGCCCAGTGGCAAGGTGCTGTTGGCCTTCACCTCGCCGAGCGAAAAGCTGGTGTGCAGGTCTTTCACATTGGGCAGGTTGATCAGGCTGCCCAAGGCGAAACGCGAAAAACTGTCCAGGTCCTGCGCAACCACCTGCAACTCGAATGTGCCGGTTCCGCTGATGTAGTGGCAGGACACCACCTCCGGCAGCTTTTTGATCGCCTCCTCCAGCAGCCGAGTGCCGTCGCCGGTGTTGCGTTCCGCATCGAGGCGGACAAAGGCCAGCACGCCGAGCCCGATCTTGCGCCGGTTGATTTCGGCCCGGTAACCGGTGATGAAGCCGCCTTCCTCCAGGGCGCGCACGCGGCGCCAGCACGGCGCGGCGCTCAAGCCCACACGCTGCGCAAGCTCTGTATTGGTCAACCGGCCGTCGGCCTGCAAATGCTGCAGGATGGCGATGTCGAACTTATCCAATGTTTCCATTTTTTTGACTTTTGAGCAAGATTCTTTCAAATCATAGTCCAAAAGTGGCTAAGAAAGAAAAGACTTATCCGACCATCGGGCCTACACTTTGCGCTGCATTGGCGTGTGTTCTGGCACCGGTCCGTGCACCGCGCAACACCGGCCCCGGGGCGCCGCACGCACCACTTTTGGAGACACCCACGACATGAACGCCCCCTTGCCCGAACACATCCGCCAAGCGCTCGAGACCGTCACGCTGGACGACAAATACTCGCTCGATTACGGCCGGGCCTTCATGAGTGGCGTGCAGGCGCTGGTCAAGCTGCCGATGCTGCAGCGCCTGCGCGATTCGCAGGCAGGCAAGAATACGGCCGGCTTCGTCAGCGGTTACCGAGGCTCCCCCCTCGGTGGTTATGACCAGGCGCTGGTCAAGGCGGCCAAGTACCTGCAGGCGCAAAACATCCTGTTTCAGCATGGCGTGAATGAAGAACTGGCCGCCACGGCCTTGTGGGGCACGCAGCAATTGGGGTTTTCGCCCGCCGGTACCAACCGCTTCGACGGCGTGTTCGGCATCTGGTACGGCAAGGGCCCGGGCGTGGACCGGTGTTCCGACGTGTTCAAACACGCCAACATGGCGGGCACCACGCCCTGGGGCGGTGTGATTGCGGTGGCCGGCGACGACCACGTCGCCAAGAGCTCCACGGCCGCGCACCAGAGCGACCATATCTTCAAGGCCTGCGGATTGCCGGTGTTCTTTCCGGCCGATGTGCAGGAAATCCTGGATATGGGCATCCACGCCTTTGCGATGAGCCGCTTCTCCGGCGTGTGGGCCGGCATGAAGACGATCCAGGAAATCGTGGAGTCGAGTTCGACCGCGATGATCGACCCACAGCGGGTACAGATAAGGATCCCGACCGACTTCGCGATGCCGCCCGGCGGCGTGCACATCCGCTGGCCCGACCACGCACTCGACCAGGAAGCGCGCCTGTTCGATACCAAGTGGTACGCCGCGCTCGCGTATATCCGTGCCAATCGCCTGAACTACAACGCGATCGAAGGCCCCAACGACCGCTTCGGCCTGATCGCCAGCGGCAAGGCCTACAACGACACGCGCCAGGCATTGATGGACCTGGGCCTGGACGACGCCACCTGCCGGCGGCTCGGAATCCGGCTGCACAAGGTCGGCGTGGTCTGGCCGCTGGAGGCCCAACTCACACGCGAGTTCGCCACCGGCCTGCAGGAAATCCTGGTGGTCGAAGAAAAGCGTCAGGTCATCGAATACCAGCTCAAGGAGGAGTTGTACAACTGGCGCGCCGACGTGCGGCCCAACATCTACGGCAAGTTCAACGAGGTCGAGGGTGATTTTTCGGGCGGTGAATGGTCGATCCCGAACCCGGCGGCCAATACGCTGCTGCGCGCCAATGCCGATCTGTCGCCCGCCATCATTGGGCGCGCCATCGCGCAGCGCGTGAAGAAGATGGGCCTGGACAGCGACATGGCGGCCCGCATCGATGCCCAGCTGGCGATTCTCGAGGCCAAGGAACGCGCCATGCAGGTGCTCGAGCTCGGCGGCGTCAAGGGGGCGGAGCGGGCGCCGTGGTTTTGCTCCGGCTGTCCGCACAACACCAGCACCAGGGTGCCCGAGGGCTCACGCGCCATGGCCGGCATCGGCTGCCATTTCATGGCCACCTGGATGGACCGCAGCACCGTGGGTTTCACCCAGATGGGTGGCGAAGGCGTTCCGTGGGTCGGGCAGCAGCCCTTCACCACCGACCAGCACATCTTTGCCAATCTGGGTGACGGAACCTATTTCCACAGCGGGCTGCTGGCGGTGCGCCAGAGCATTGCGGCCGGTGTCGACATCACCTACAAGATTTTGTACAACGATGCGGTTGCGATGACCGGCGGGCAACAGGTGGGCGAGCGCCCGGAAGGGCATTCGGTGGTACAGATCGCGCAGTCGATGCGTGCCGAGGGGGCTACCAAAATAGTCGTGGTCAC
>JANMYG010000622.1:0-4125 GCA_031381865.1 Betaproteobacteria bacterium
CGATTCGTTCTCAAATCCCGTGGGGGACTTTTGGGAGACTCAGATGCTCAGAACAGTTCAAAACAGCCTAGAATCGGTCGGAGCGGACGGCGACAACCCCTTATAAATCAACAACTTAAATGCGATCTGGCAACTACGAACGTAAACATTCGGTGAGGACGTAGACGGCTGCCGGCCAAGGCGCCGAAATCGCTGGACACGTTCATCGCATTGCGCTACCTTGCGTGGTGTGAGCAGCGCTGAAGTCCTCGAGGCCGTGGTCGGGAGATCGCCCGATGTGGCGCCGCTGCGGTCGGGCGCGTCACCCAAGCCATTCGACCTCGAGTCGGTCACGCTGACCAAGCGCGAGCATATCGACTTGGTCATGCAGGCCAAGCAGTACAAGTCGCTGCATGGGCGTGCTGTTGAGCGGCTTGAATGGATGGACAAGCGCCACCGGTTCGAACTCGAGCAGGGCCGTCGGCGCGAGGAGCACCTTCAGGGCCAACTGGAGTCGGCGCTTGCCCGGATCCGCGATCTTCGCCAACGCGTGTTCGGCGAGAAGACAGAGCAGTCGCGCACGATTGCGGGATTGACCCATTCGAGCACAGAGCTTGCGCGTGCTCGTGGGCAGCAGCGCGGCCGGCCGGGACATGGTCGGACTCGCCTTCCTGGATTGCCGGCCGTGGTGCAGGAGATGACGTCCCAGGCCTGCTGCCCTGGCTGCGGCTTGGGCCTGAGCGAATTTGCTGGTACCCAAGACGCCGAGGTGCTGGAGATCGAGGTCAAGGCCTATCGCCGCATAGTTCGGCGCCACCGCTACCGGCCACAGTGCCACTGCGCGCGCTTGCCGGGCATCGTGACGGCGCCGCCCCCTGCGCAGCTGATCCCCCGCGGCAAGCTGGGCGTGTCGATCTGGGTGGAGGTGTTGCTGTCGAAGTTCCTCTACGCCCAGCCCAGCGCGCGGCTGCTGCAAGACTGGCGTGACCAGGGGCTGGTGATCTCGCAAGGCACGCTCACCGATGGGCTGCACTGCCTGCTGCCGATGTTCGAACCGCTGGTTCAAGCCGGGCTAACGCAGTTGCGCAGCGCCACCCACTGGCATGCCGATGAGACGCGCTGGGAGGTCTTCGAGGAGCTCGAGGGCAAGCTCAGCAACCGCTGGTACCTGTGGGTGTTCAAGTCAAAGGCGGTGGTGTGCTTCGTGCTCGATCCCTCGCGCTCTGCAAAGGTGCCCGGCGCGGCGCTGCAGGGCGTCCAAGGCATTCTCAGTGTTGACCGCTTCGGCGCGTACCGCAAGTTCGCCCGGCAAACGCCGGGGGTGAGCCTGGCGATCTGCTGGGCGCACCAGCGTCGGGACTTCTTGCGGGTGGCCAACGACCATCCGGCGTTGTGGGACTGGGCGATGGACTGGGTCGAGCAGATCGCCAAGCTGTACCGGCTGCACGCGCTGCGCCGTCAGCACTACGACAACGCCACCGACCAGGCCGCATTCATCGACAACGACACCCAGCTGCGCGAGCTCATCGAGGCGATGGATGTCCAGTGCCAGAGCGGCGTGGGCGATGCGCAATTGGCCGCACCCGCGCGCAAGGTGCTGCGAACCATGCGCACGTACTGGCCCGGGCTGGTGCTGTTCCTCGATCATCCGTGGTTGGACCTCGACAACAATGCCAGCGAACGCGCGCTCAGGCCAGCGGTTGTCGGGCGCAAGAATTTCTACGGCTCGGGCAGCCAGTGGTCGGGGCAGTTGGCCGCCTCGATGATGAGCCTGCTGAGCACGGTCAGGCTGTGGGGGCTGAACCCGCGGCTGTGGCTGAGCGCTTACCTGCAGGCCTGTGCCGAGGCAGGCGGTCGGGCACCGGATGACTGGGCGCGCTTCGTGCCCTGGCTAATGGATGAAAGGCAACTGGCGGCCATGCGAAGCCCCGACATCGCCACCATCGACAGCTCATGAAACGGTACAGCGGGCGCGACTTCACTCCAGGCGATCTGCAGGCGATCGCCCGCTTGATCGAGTCGAACCCGACAGTCAAGCGCACGCCGCTGTCGCGCCTGGTGTGCGAGCTGCTCGACTGGCGGCGTCCGGATGGCCGGCTGCGCGAGATGAGTTGCCGCGTGGCGATGCTGCGGATGCAGGCCGATGGGCTGATCACATTGCCGGCCTCGCAGATCCCAAAGCAGCGCCGCCGCGCCCGGTTCATCGCCACACCGGCCACCGACGAGCAGCCTGTGCTGGCCGCCGCCGTGCACGAGCTGCCGGCGCTCAAGCTGAGCATCGTCGACGGGCGCGGTGCGGCTTCCAGGCTCTGGAACGAGTACGTCGCGCGCTACCACTACCTGGGCTACACGCCGATGTCGGGCAGCCAGATCCGCTACAGCGTGCATGCCGGCGACCGGCTGGTTGCACTGCTGAGCTTCGGCGCCAGCGCCTGGAAGCTGGCCGACCGGGAGCGCTTCATCGGCTGGAGCCATGAGCAGCGGCAGAGAAACCTGCAGCTCGTCGTCAACAACGCGCGCTTCCTGATCCTGCCGTGGATCCAATCCAAAGGGCTGGCATCCAAGATCCTGGCCATGGCCGCGCGGCGCTTACCTGTGGACTGGCAAGCGCGATACGGCTACAGGCCGGCGATGTTGGAGACCTTCGTCGAAAGCCCCCGTCACAAGGGCACTTGCTACAAGGCGGCCAACTGGCAACTGGTCGGCAGGACGGTCGGCCGTGGCAAGAAGAGCACTGTTCACCAGCAAGTGCTGCCGACCAAGGACATCTGGCTATATCCGCTGAGGCGCGACTTCACAATTGTCCTCCAGGCTTGACCCGCGGACGTCCTCACCGAATATTTACGCTTTTTTGTTGGTGGTGCTCAAAAAGTGCCCAAAACAAGACCGAACGGCAGTGCACAGCAGCGAACTCAGCGCCTACGCAATACGCGCTTGATGTTGTAGTTCCGCCCAGATCCAGACGAAGAAAAACCCACGTGCGGCGGGCTCAGGCGGGCGAAAGGTGAATGCTGCAAGGTTGGCGCCCTTCCTGTAGCGTCCTGACGACTGCAAGAGTCATGCACGCTTGAAGCGGGCGGAGATCGCTCGGCCCGAAGTCACGCGGACCTCGCCGGTCAGACCACCGCCGTCGGCGATCGTGTCACCTTGCCAACTCACAGGAATGGACTTGAGTGTCGGGACGAGCCATCGGGCCCTCTTGCCGCTCTTTGGGTATCGTGTCATCTGAAGGTGCCGTCGCGATGTGAAGTTGGGCGTTCACGGAAGGCTCACGACCAACGCCGCCACAAGCCCGCATCGAGAAGTGCAGGCGGGTTGCGTGAGGTGCCCGCATCAGCCGGATTTGTCGCGTTTCGCAGCCAGTTCCTGGATCCAGCGCGTGATCTCGACATCAATCCAGGCGCTTGCCGCGCCGACCTTGACGGGCCTCGGAAACTTGCCGGCCTTGATCAGTTCGTAGACCGCAGTACGGCCCATGCTGACACGTTCCTGAACCGCCGGGAACCGGATCAATTTCGCCTCGCCAAGAGAGCTGACCGTTTGAACAACAAGCTCGTTCATGGTATCCCTGCGCGCGGTGATGCCGATGCCGCCTCGGCCCGCTCGTCGAACGGGCAGGCGGTGGGGTCCCCGTTCGGGTGTAGAAGCCTCCATCGGCTGGGAGGACTACAGCTGGTCCATGGCAAACCTCCATAGAGTCTGGTGCCGACGTGCGGGGGCCGATGTCCGCTTCAGTGAGTGCGGAGGAGCAATGGCGGCATTCGAGCACGTGAGCATGGAAACAGTTATGAGCGGCGACACGGCCGAGCCGAACGCAGCCGTGAGCCTTGCGCGTCGGGAGGCGGATCAGCAGTGCGCTGTTGCCGGATTCGTGGTCCTCGAGCCATGGGCTGCGACAGCCTGGCGGACAGTTGGTGCCTGCTCCATCGAGAGGAATTCTGCCTTTGCGCTTCACGGTCACCAGGGGCCGCACCTTGGCAGCTCGCACGGTTCTGTTCGTCGGCAACTGCGGGCCTCAATGTCGCGCAGCGAGTGGCACATGAGTGTCAGGCGCGGCACCCGGAAGCGAATCAGGACCTCCCGCGAAGATGTCGAACCGCATCGGTCGCGAACCGATCGGGAGCATGCGGACATAGACCGACAGCG
>JANMYG010000675.1:0-11525 GCA_031381865.1 Betaproteobacteria bacterium
GACGGCCGTTGGGCACAATACGCGGACGTATTCTTCGTGGCGACAGAGGTATCCTATTCCAGTGACTGAATCCACCCTATTGCCGGAGCTGATTGCCCGGTCCGCTTGGCGGGCGCCAGATAGCATCGCGTTGACCAGCGGCCCTGCCTCGTTGAGTTATGCGGAGTTGGGCACGGCAGTGGCGCAATTCGCTTCCGGCCTGATGGCGCTAGGGCTGGTCCGGGGCGAACGGGTGGCGATCTACCTCGAAAAGCGCTTCGAGACGGTGATCGCCAGTTTCGGCGCGCCGGCGGCCGGCGGGGTTTTTGTACCGGTCAACCCCTTGCTCAAACCCGAGCAGGTGGCGTTCATCCTGCAGGACTGCAACGTGCGGGTATTGCTGACCTCGCCCGACCGGCTGGTCCTGTTGAAGGAGGCCCTGGCCGAGTGCCCCGACCTGCGGCATGTGGTGGTCACCGATGCGGTCTCTGGCGCGCAGGCGCTGCCGGCCGCTCTAGCGCATGGGTTGTCGTTGGCCCGCTGGTCCGATCTGCTGGCCAACGCCCCCTGTGCCGGCCACCGGGTGATCGATTCCGACATGGTCGCCATTCTTTACACCTCGGGCAGCACCGGCAAACCCAAAGGCGTGGTGTTGTCGCACCGCAATATGGTCGCCGGCGCCAAAAGCGTAGCGTCCTATCTGGAGAACGACCCGCAGGACACCCTGCTGGCCGCCTTGCCCCTGTCTTTCGATGCCGGCTTCAGCCAGTTGACGACCGCCTTTCATGCCGGTGCGAGGGTGGTGTTGCTCAATTACCTGATGCCGCGCGACGTGCTCAAGGCCATGGAGCGCGAAAGAGTGACTGGGCTAACGGCTGTGCCGCCGCTTTATATCCAGTTGGCACAACTCGACTGGCCGGCCAGGATCAATGACGACCTGCGTTATTTCGCCAATACTGGCGGCCGCATGCCGCGCGAGACCCTGAGTCTGCTGCGCCAGCGTGTGCCCAAGGCCAAGCCGTTTCTGATGTACGGCCTGACCGAGGCCTTTCGCTCTACGTACCTGCCGCCGGGCGAAGTGGACCGCCGGCCCGATTCAATCGGCAAGGCGATTCCCAATGCCGAGATTCTGGTGCTGCGCGAAGACGGTTCACCCTGTGGCCCGAATGAGCCGGGCGAGTTGGTGCACCGCGGCGCACTGGTCGGCCAGGGTTACTGGAATGACCCCGTCAAGACGGCCGAGCGCTACAAATTGTTGTCCCATGGCGCGCCGGGCCGCGAAGCGGGCCTGCAATTGCCCGAATACGCGGTGTTCTCGGGCGACACCGTGCGCATGGATGACGAAGGATTCCTGTATTTCATCGGCCGGCGCGACGAGATGATGAAAACCTCGGGCTACCGGGTCAGCCCGACCGAGGTGGAGGAGATCCTATACGCCACCAGGCTGGTGGGTGAATGCGTGGCTTTTGGGGTGGAACATGTCACGCTGGGCCAGGCGATCCAGGTGATCGCCACCGCGCCCGAGGCCTCTGTACCGACAAACTCTGCGCCTGAAGCCACTTCGCCGCCAAACGAGAGGCTGTCGCAAGTGCAGGTCGCGGCCCTGCTGGCCCACTGCAAGCTGCACATGCCGGCTTACATGGTGCCGGCCGGTATTGAATTGGTGGCCGGCCCGCTGCCACGCAACCCGAATGGCAAAATCGACCGCAAGCTGTTGTCCGCGGAATGGGCTGCGCGCCAGACTTGAATCGCTAGCTCTGAACGTGTATCCCGCCTTCCTTTTTGAATCGCCAGCCCCGAGCCTGTCGCCACCCATTCGCCCCGAGCACATCATGATGAATACTTCTGCAGACATCTGTGATGTCGGACTAGCCCCCGCATGCATGCATTGCGGGTCAAGCCCGCAATGACAGCCCCGCAGCCAACAACGGCGGGCCCGCTGCCCGCAACGGCGCGCACGCAGCCCTCAATGGCGGCCCTGCAACCTGCGATGGCAGCCTCGGCACAGCGCCCACTGCCGGTCCATGCGCCGATGGACCAGTTCCCGAGTGTCGACAGCGAACTGGTGGTCGGCGGCGAACGCCTGTCTCTGCTCGCGGCCAGGGTGGGTCAGACGCCGTTTTATGCCTATGACCGTGCCTTGTTGCGCGAGCGCGTGGCGAGCCTGCGCGCGGCGTTGCCGGCTGGCATCAAACTGCACTTTGCAATGAAGGCCAACCCGATGCCGGCCGTGGTCGCATTCATGGCCGGTCTGGTCGATGGGATCGATGTTGCGTCCGCCGGCGAGTTGCGAGTGGCACTGGACGCCGGCGCCGATCCATTGGAGGTCAGTTTCGCCGGTCCGGGCAAGCGGGACGCCGAACTCCGGCAGGCGGTTGCGTCGCGCGTGTTGGTCAATATCGAATCCCCGCGCGAGGTGTCGGTGTTGGAGGCCGTGTCGGCCGAGTTGGGAATCGCGGCGCGCGTCGCTGTGCGCGTGAATCCGGACTTCGAACTCAAAGGCTCCGGAATGAAGATGGGAGGTGGTCCCAAACAGTTTGGCGTGGATACCGAGCAGATGCCTGGCCTGTTGGCCGACATTGGTCGGGCTGGTCTGGCGTTTGAAGGCTTCCACCTGTTTGCCGGCTCGCAAAACCTGCGCTCGGAATCGATCTGTGAAGCCCAGCAGAAGTCCTTCGAACTGGCGCTGCGCCTGGCGGAGCATGCGCCGATGCCAGTGCGTTTCCTCAACCTGGGCGGCGGGTTCGGTGTACCCTATTTTCCAGGCGAACAAAGGCTCGATCTGCAACCGATCGGGGAAAACCTGGAACGTCTGGTGCAGCGTGCGAAGCACGAAATGCCGTCGGCCACTTTCGTGATCGAACTGGGTCGTTATCTGGTGGCGGAAGCGGGGGTGTATGTCACCCGGGTGGTCGACCGGAAGATATCCCGCGGCCAGGTCTTTCTCGTGACCGACGGCGGATTGAACCACCACCTGTCAGCGTCGGGAAACTTCGGGCAGGTGGTGCGCAAGAACTACCCGGTGACCATTGGCACCCGTCAGGGCGGCATGGACATCGAACAAGCCTCGGTTGTAGGCCCCCTTTGTACCCCGCTCGACCTGCTTGCCGACCGCATGCAACTGCCGGTCGCGCAAATCGACGACCTGGTCGTGGTTTTCCAGTCCGGCGCCTATGGGGCCAGTGCCAGCCCGCAGGCATTTCTGGGACATGCGCCGTGCCTTGAAGTGCTGGTTTAGGGGAAATGCCATCCAGTATGTCGAGCGCGACAAATCGACGCATGCGTCGGCAAATCCGACAAATCGGTCTTCTTGTTGTCATTGCGGCCCCGGATCACGTCCGGTGCCGCCGTACCCGCATGCCGTGGATCCCGGAGCGAGTCCGGGATGACATCCAACAAAACGCGTCCGGGATGAGATTGCGCGACTGAACGGTACGGGGCATGGGTGGGCGGCGCAATGTGTTGGCGCAATCTTGGCGTCTTCCCTGCTTCAACCATAATACTTGGGATGGGGCAAGCCAATCCAATACTGGCGCGTGGCGTCTGCGAAGAAGGGAAATCGTGGTACATCCGCACACAGGGTCACGAGAATGATCAAGATATTCAACCATTACATTCATCGACGAACACTGTTACAGATCATTCTTGACTTTGGCCTGATCATCGGCATCGTGGTTTTGGCCGTGGGCTGGCGAAGCCCGAACCTGTTGCTCGCCGCTTCCACCGCGCTGCCTTCAGCCGCCCTGCTTGGCGCTGGCGCGTTGTCCATCAATGCGGCGCTCGGGTTTTACCAGCGCGTGCACAACCGGTCCGTTGCCCAATCTCGTGCCCGCGGTGTCTTGTCGCTGTTCATGATGCTGCCGCTGGCCTACATCATTTTGCATGTGCTGCCGCTGGGTCTGGACAATCGGGACTTCGTCGCGTTGTCCGTCATTGCCGGCCTAGTGGTGATGCTGATTCATCGGGTCCATGTCGGGCATTCTGGCGCGCAGTCGATGCTGCGCCAGCGGGTGCTGGTGTTCGGCACCGGCACGCGGGCCAAACTGGTCGGCAGGACATTGCAGAAGTCGGACCCGCACGTGGATCTGGTCGGTTATTACGCGAGCCCCAATGAATCCGTGGCGGAAGTGTCGGCTTGGGGCATTCTTTCGCCGAACACATCGCTCACCGACATCGTCATGGAGCAGCAGGTCGATGAAATTGTCGTGGCATTGGCCGAACGCCGCGGCGGCAGCATGCCGTTGCGCGAACTGCTGGACTGCAAATTGCAGGGTGTACGCGTGGTCGATATGGCAACGCATTTCGAGAAGACGCTTGGCCAGATCAGACTGGACTCGGTTTCGGCCGGCTGGCTGATTTTTGGCGACGGATTCAGCCAGGGGTTGTTGCGTACCGTGGTGAAGCGGTTGTTCGACATCGTCTGCGCCACGGTGTTGGTCATCCTGGCTTCGCCCGTCATCTTGTTGACGGGCATATTGATCCTGCTCGAGAGCGGTGGCCCGATTCTGTACCTGCAAGAGCGGGTGGGCCTCAATGGGCGGCTGTTCAACGTGGTGAAATTCAGGAGCATGCGAAATGACGCTGAACAGGATGGCCAGCCGCGCTGGGCCACACCGAACGACGACCGCGTAACGCGTGTTGGCCGCGTCTTGCGCAAACTGCGGATCGACGAATTGCCGCAGTTGTTCAGCGTGCTCAACGGCGACATGAGTCTGGTGGGGCCGCGTCCCGAGCGCCCCTACTTCGTTGACAAGCTGACACACGAACTTCCGTATTTTGCTGTGCGCCAAAGTGTCAAGCCGGGCATAACAGGTTGGGCGCAGGTGCGTTACCAGTATGGCTCCTCGGTGGAAGACTCGGCTGAGAAACTTCAGTACGACCTGTATTACGTCAAGAACCACACCTTGTTTCTGGACCTGGTAATACTGTTTGAAACTGTCGGCGTGGTGCTGACGGCGCAGGGCGCGCACTGAGCGCGTCGTTCGACTGACCCTGATCTCTTTGCAACGCCCAGGCCAACGGGATTGAATTGATGGATACCGAACAAGTCGTGCTCGCGGCCTGGAGTTACGGCTTGGCAGGTCTGGCCTACTCGATTTTTGCCGCCGTTTTGCTGAGGCGGGGCTACCTGCGGGCGCCGCGCGACATAGCCAGGGTTGCCTTGGTAGCCGCTGCACTGGGTGGCGCGGCGTGGGGCTGGTTGCTGGCGCTGTCTCTGGCCAGCAGCCAGCGCGTTCTGCTCGACGCGGGCGGCTTCGCCGACGTGTTGCGTTACGGCGCATGGTATCTGTTCCTGCTGTTGTTGCTGCGCCTGCGCCAGCGTGAGGGCGCAGGGTCTGACATGGCATGGTTATCGCCCGTGGCGGCCTTGGTGGTGGTGGCGGCTGTGGCGGGGCAGGTCGCTGCAACGCTGGGTATCGGCGTCAATGACGAACTGAGGAAGATGGTCCTGTTCAGCTCGATGTCGCTGCCGTTGATGGCCATGGTGCTGGTGGAACAATTGTTCAGGAACGTTTCAGAAGATTCGCGCTGGAACATCAAGCCGCTTTGCCTGGGATTGGCGGGTGCCTTTCTGTTCGACCTGTATCTGTATTCGCAGGCAGTGTTGTTCGGTCGCGTCGATGGAGACGCCTACAGCATCCGCGGCGCGATACATGCACTGGTCGCGCCATTGCTGTTGTTGTCCACCTCGCGACATGTTGACTGGATTGCGAAAATCCAGATTTCCAGAAAGGCCGCGTTTCACTCGGCGACGCTGATGATCGCCGGCCTCTATTTGCTGTTTATCTCGGGCGTAGGTTATTACGTCCGATTTTTTGGCGGCGAATGGGGCCGCGCGCTGCAATTGGGACTGGTTTTTGTTGCGCTCATCGTGCTCGTGGTGCTGGCGCTTTCCGGCTCGATGCGGGCCAGGTTGCGGGTATTTCTGGGCAAGCATTTCTTCAGGTACCGTTACGACTACCGGGAGGAGTGGCTGCGGTTTACCCAGACGCTTGCGGCCAAGAATTCGCCCCAGGAGATGGGCGAGCAGGTGGTTCGTGGCCTGGCGGACATGCTGGACAGCCCGGGTGGCGGCCTCTGGCTGAAAAGCCGGGGCGAGCCTGGTTATAGACAGACCGCCCGCTGGAATATCGCGTCTTGCCAGGCAGTGGAGGATGAAAAGTCCGGCCTCATAGATTTTTTGCAGAGCAGCGGTTGGGTTGTCAACCTGGAGGAGTATCGCTCCTTTCCGAGACGGTATGGCCAACTGGTGCTGCCGGATTGGCTGCAAAATATTGCGCGAGCCTGGCTGGTGGTTCCGCTGACCGTATCCGACGACCTGATCGGATTTGTTGTGCTGGCCCGTGCCAGGGCCCGGGTCGAGGTGAACTGGGAAGTGAATGATCTGCTCAAGACGGCCGGGCGCCAGGCGGCCAGTTTTCTTGCCCAGATGCAGGCCACCGAGGCGTTATTGGAAGTGCGGAAGTTCGATGCTTTCAACCGCATGTCGGCGTTCGTTGTGCATGACCTGAAAAACGTGGTGACCCAGTTGTCGTTGATGATGAAAAATGCCAAGCGGCTTCACAACAACCCGGAGTTTCAACAGGACATGTTGATCACGGTCGAGAACTCGCTCGACCGGATGCGCCAGCTGATGCTGCAGCTGCGCGAAGGCGCGACGCCGCCGGGAACTGTTGTGGGCGTGGATCTGGAAGCGATCGCGCACCGGATTGAATCGGTTGCGACCGAGCGGGGCCGACAGCTGGAAGTGGTTATCGTCGAGCCGGTGGTCACGCGAGGCCATGAGGAGCGACTGGAGCGTATCGTCGGCCATATGGTCCAGAACGCATTTGACGCGACCAGTGCCACAGGTCGCGTCTGGCTCAGGCTCGATCGACAACACGGCCAGGCCCTGATCGAGGTCGGCGACACCGGGCACGGCATGACGCCGGAGTTTGTGCGCGACCGCCTGTTCAAGCCGTTTCAAAGCACCAAGAAAGCTGGCATGGGTATTGGGGCTTACGAGAGCTTCCAGTATGTGCAGGAATTAGGGGGGAAAATAACGGTTGAAAGCCAAATTGACCAGGGAACCACCATCACGATGCTTTTGCCGTTATTTGAAATCCAGAGGCAGTCGGACCTGCAACCGCTTGGGGCCGCATGACGACAGACAAGATGCGCCCGTTGCTGATTGTCGAAGACGATCTGGCGCTCCAGAAGCAAATCAAATGGTCGCTCGACCGTTTTGAATCGGTTGTTGCCAACGATCGTGAGTCGGCCTTGATCCAGCTGCGACGCCACTCGCCCGCCGTGGTCACGATGGACCTGGGCCTGCCGCCCGACCCGGACTCGGTCTCCGAAGGCTTCAAATTACTCGAGCAGATCCTGGCCGTCGATGCTGACACCAAGGTGATCGTCTTGACCGGGCAGAATGACCGGGCCAATGCGTTGCGTGCGGTGGCCATAGGCGCCTACGATTTCTTCGCAAAGCCGTTTGAGCCGGAGTTGCTCAATTTGACTGTCGAGCGTGCATTCAGATTGGCTGAGCTGCAGGCCGAGAATCGGCGCCTTCAAGCCATGCACCAGCCCGACGCGTTGGCGGGATTGATGACCCGCGATCCCGGAATGCTGCGGGTATGCCGGACCATCGAAAAGGTGGCGAGCAGCAATGCCACCATCATGTTGCTGGGCGAGAGCGGTACCGGCAAGGAGGTGCTGGCACGGGGCCTGCACCAGGCCTCGCCGCGCAAGGCGGGCAAGTTCGTGGCGATCAACTGCGCCGCCATTCCCGAGAACCTGCTGGAAAGCGAACTGTTCGGTTACGAAAAAGGCGCGTTCACTGGGGCGGCCAAGATGACGCTGGGGAAAATTGAAACTGCCAACGGCGGCACCTTGATGCTCGATGAAATCGGCGACCTGCCGATTTCATTGCAGGCCAAGTTGTTGCGGTTCTTGCAGGAGCGGACGATCGAGCGTATCGGCGGACGCCAGGAAATCGCGGTCGATGTCCGCATCGTCTGCGCAACACACCAGGATCTGAAGGCCTTGACCAAGGAGGGCCGGTTCAGGGAAGACCTCTATTACCGTCTGGCAGAAATCGTCATAAATATACCGCCACTGCGCGATCGGGTCGGTGATCCGGCGCTGCTCGCCCACGCGTTTGTGCGGCGCTTTGCCCAGGAACAGAGCCGCAGTGCGATGACGTTGACCGAGGAGGCGGTGCGCGCCATCGAGAGCCACCGCTGGCCAGGCAATATCCGCGAGCTGGAGAACTGCATCAAACGGGCCACGATCATGGCCGACGGCAACCAGATCACGCGCGAAGAAGTCGGATTGAATCCGCCCGAAGCAGAAGAATTGGAGGGGTCGCTGGACCTGCGAGCCATTCGTGACAGTGCGGAAAAGCGCGCCATCATCTCTGCGTTGGGCCGAGTCAATGGCAACATGGTGAAGGCGGCAGAGTTGCTGGGCGTGAGTCGACCGACCCTTTACGATTTGATGCACCGATTGAGTTTGAAATAACCGTTTCGGCAGACTGAATTTTTCAATGGATCCTGTATGAATCACCCCGTGTTCCGCCCGTTGTCGCTCTCGCGCATTGTTATCTCCACCCTGCTGGTCGGTATCTTGACTGCTTGTGGCGGTGACAAGCCCGATGCGATGCTGGCTTCAGCGCGGGATTACCTGGCCAAGAACGACCCGAAGGCGGCCGTCATCCAACTCAAGAACGCGTTGCAGAAGAATCCCGATTTGGCCGAGGGGCGGTACCTGCTGGGCCTCGCCCTGCTCCGCGGCGGGGATGCCGTGGGAAGTGAAACTGAATTGCGCAAGGCGCTTGAACTCAAGCATCCCCAGGACTTGGTGGCACCGCCGTTGGCCCGGGCCATGCTGGCGCAGCGCCAGTACAAGAAACTCAGTGATGAGTTTGCGTCGACTGCCGTGAGCCCACCTGCAGCGCTGGCTGACTTGAAGACCACTTTGGCCTCCGCCTTCGCTGCGCAAGGCAAGGCCGATCTTGCCGACACTGCGTTGAAGGCGGCGTTGGCGGCAGACCCGACCTACGCTCCGGCTTTGTTGAGCCAGGCCCGCAACAAGGCGACCCAGCGGGATTTCGACGGCGCGCTCGCCGCTGTGGAATCCATCGTCGCCAGCACACCAACCAGCCATGAAGCGTGGAAGCTCAAGGGTGATGTGATGTTGTATGGCAAAGGCAACGCCGGTGAGGCCATCGCGGCCTATCGCAAGGCGGTCGAGGTCAAGGCCGATTATGCGGACGGACACGTCGCCGTCATCACCACCTTGATCCGGGAGCGAAAGCTCGACGAAGCCGAAAAGCAGCTGGCCGTGTTGAAGAAGTTGGCCCCGAATGGAGCCCAGACCAAATATTATGAAACGCTTCTGGCTTACCAGAACAAGGACTTCAAACGGGCCCGCGAGTTGTCCCAACAACTGATAAAGGTGGCGCCAGAAAGCACGATGAGCCTGCAGCTGGCGGGTGCTGTGGAGCTTCAGGTCAATTCCCTGGTTCAGGCGGAGGCTTATTTGTCCAAGGCCCTTCAGGCTGCACCCGAAGCGGTGCTGGTGCGCCGACTGTTGGTGACTACCTACCTGCGCTCCGGACAGGCAGGCAAAGCGCTGGCAACACTGCAGCCAGCGCTGAAAGGAGACAACACCGACGCCGCGACCAATGCGCTGGCAGGCGAGGTCTATCTGCAGACCGGCGATGTCGCCAAGGCCGAAGAGTCTTTCTCCAAGGCCGCGAAGCAGAATCCCAAGGACACACGGTCCCGGACCGTGGTAGCGCTTACACATATGGCGGGCGGCAAAGAGGAGGCGGCCTTCGGTGAACTGCAGGAAATCGCCGCATCCGACACCGGCACGACGGCCGACCTCGCGTTGATAAGTGCGTTGCTGCGTCGCAAGGATTTCGACAAGGCCCTCAAGGCGATTGAAGTGCTGGAAAAGAAGCAACCCGACCGGCCATTGGCCGCCAACCTGCGTGGGCGGACCTTGCTGGCGAAGAACGATGTGCCAGGCGCCCGAAAGAGTTTTGAGCAATCCGTGGCGATTGATGCCACCTATTTCCCGTCGGTGGCCAGCCTCGCGGCGCTGGACATGGTCGACAAGAAGCCGGAGGAGGCACGCAAGCGCTTCGAGGCCGTGTTGGCGAAAGACCCGAAGAACGCGCAGGCATTGCTCGCCCTCGCGGAACTGCGGGCAAGGACCGGTGGCGCCAAGGAAGAGGTCGCCGAATTGATCAACCGCGCGGTGACGGCCAATCCTACGGAAAAAGCGCCACGTTTGTTGCTGGTGGAATTCCACTTGCGCAACAAGGACTTCAAGCTGGCTTTGTCAGTCGCCCAAAACGCGGTTGTCGCCGTTCCGGACAGTCCGGAGTTATTGGATGCGTTGGGGCGTGCCCAACAGGCGTCCGGCGACATGAACCAGGCGCTGGCCACTTTCAACAAGGTGGCAACGATGCAGCCGTTGTCCCCGTTGCCCCAAATGCGCCTGGCGGACGCGTACGTGGCCGCAAAAGACAAGGCTGCTGCCGCCCAGAGCTTGCGCAAGGCCTTGGGAATCAAGCCCGACTATCTGGATGCGCAAAGAGGGCTGATGCTTCTGGCGATGGACAGAAAAGACTATCAGGAGGCGATAGGTATTGCCAAGAGTATCCAAAAGCAGCGTCCCAAAGACTCCGTTGGTTACCAGTTTGAAGGTGATATTGCCGCCAACCAGAAGAAATGGGACGTGGCATTGGACGCCTACCGCGCTGGGCTCAAACTGGCCCCCGCGGCCGAATTGGCTGCAAAAATACATGCGTCACTTGGTGCCGCAGGAAAACCTGCAGAGGTTGAGAAATTTGCGGCTGGCTGGTTCAAGGACAACCCGAAGGATGTGAAGTTTCGCCTTTATGTGGCTGACACCATGATGGTTGGAGGCAACATCCCAGGCGCTGAGAAACTGTACGCGAATGTGATTCAAATCCAGCCCAACAATGCCATTGCCTTGAACAACCTGGCGTGGATCAGTGGGAAGATGAAAAAGGAAGGCGCCATCGCATACGCCGAGAAAGCCGTGGCTATTGTTCCAGACCAGCCGGAGTTCATCGACACACTTGCCATGCTGCTGTCCGAGAAGAACGAATACGCGAAAGCGGTCGAATGGCAGAACAAGGCTGTCGCATTGCAGCCTCAGAACGGTGGGCTCAAACTCAATCTGGCAAGAATTCACATCAAGGGTGGCAAGAAGGATCTCGCGCGCAAGGAATTGGAAGAACTTGCAAAACTGGGCGACAAGTTTCCCGCGCAAGCCGAAGTGGCGACGCTGTTGAAGAGCCTTTAGTCCCGCTGGGGTGCGGGCGCCATCGCTGACTGCATGAAGGAAATAAGTTCGCTGTTCTTGTGCTGGCTGCTGGCCGGGGTCCCGGTTCAGCATGCCCATGCAGATGCTTCCGACGTAATTGCGCGGATCAAGCCTTCCGTCGTCATCGTCGGCTCCTTCAAGAGCACCGATAGTCCGCGATTCCGGTTGCGCGGCACCGGATTTGTGGTCGGTGACGGCAA
>JANMYG010000737.1:0-3997 GCA_031381865.1 Betaproteobacteria bacterium
GAGATCGAAATCCTGCCCGGCGACGGCAAGCAGACCCTGACCAAGTACCGGGCCCGCACGCACGACATCTATGTCGGCGCCTGGGGCGCGGACGACTGGGATCCGCACACCAATGCCGACACCTTCGCGCGCAACCCCGACAACTCCGACGCGGCCAAGTCCAAGCCATTGGCGTGGCGCAACGCGTGGGACATACCGGACCTGACCAAACAGGCCGACGCCGCTGTGCTTGAGCGCGACGCCACCAAACGCAAGGCCATGTACGAAAAGATGCAGGCCGACTTCCGCAAGGACAGCCCCTTCGTGATGTTGTTCCAGCAGATCGAAACCGCCGCCTACCGCAGCAACGTCGCAGGCCTGAAGATCGGCCCGACCTCCGACTCGACCTACATGTTCAAGGTCTCTAAGTAGCGCTCAGGCGGTAGCCCCGGTTTGAACGCGATCAGCCAGACGCTGGCGGGCCCGAGCGGCGGCGTGCGCCTGCAGCGCAGGCTGAAGATCCTGGGCAACTTTCTGATGGTCATCCTGTTGACCTACCTGGGGTTGCTCGCGGTCACGTTCTTCATCGGGCGCGTGATTCCGATCGACCCGGTGCTGGCGATCGTGGGAGACCGGGCGCCGGAACACGTGGTGCAACGGGTGCGCGAAGAACTGGGGCTCAACAAGCCCGTGTGGGAGCAGTTCTACATCTACATCAGCAAGGTGCTGCAGGGGGACTTCGGCACCTCGGTGCTGACATCCAACCCGGTGATGCAGGACATCCGGCGCACCTTTCCGGCCACCATCGAACTCGCCACGCTGGGTATCCTCATCGGCGCCGGCATCGGCGTGCCGCTGGGCGTGTGGGCGGCCGTGCGGCGCGGCGGCCTGGTCGACCAGGTGGTACGCGTGATGGGCCTGATCGGTTACTCGGTGCCGATCTTCTGGCTCGGGTTGATGGGGCTGGTGCTGTTCTACGCCAAGCTGGGCTGGGTCTCCGGGCCGGGCCGCATCGACGTGAGTTATGTGTATTCGGTGACCAAGGTCACCGGTTTCCTGCTCATCGACGCGGCCATCGGCGGCGAGTGGGACGCCTTTGGCAATGTGTTGTCGCACCTGGCGCTGCCGGCCTCGCTGCTGGGTTATTTCTCGCTCGCCTACATCAGCCGCATGACGCGCTCGTTCATGCTGGGCGAACTGGCGCAGGACTACGTGATCGCCGCGCGCGCCAAGGGCCTGTCGGAAACCCGCATCATCTGGCGCCACGCGCTGCGCAACGCGATGGTGCCGCTGGTCACCGTGATCGCGCTGTCCTACGCCGGCCTGCTGGAGGGGTCGGTGCTGACCGAAACCGTTTTCGCCTGGCCGGGCCTGGGCCTGTACATCACCAACTCGCTGCAGAACGCCGACATGAACGCGGTGCTGGGCGGCACCATCATCGTGGGCTCGATCTTCGTCGGCTTGAACCTGCTGTCGGACCTGTTGTACCGGCTGCTCGACCCGCGGACCAAGGCGCGATGAGAGACGCCGGGCCGCCCCAAGTCGCGAACGCCCCCTCGGGGCTGAGTCCCGCAGCTCCGAGCCTGCCTGCGCAGGCTCGGACGGGACGAAGAGACGCCGGCTCTGGCGGCGACACGTCCAGGGAGCCACGCGTAGCGTGGGCGACCGTGGGGGCTCCATGAACAACATTGCCGGCAACGCCGCCGCACCCACCAACGAAAGCCTGCACGACTGGCTAATGTCCGACCGGCCGCAGTCGCGCCGTCAGGCCTCGCTGGGCCGGGCCTACGGCGCGTGGCGCACCTTCGCGCGCAACCGGCTGGCGATGCTGGGCCTGGCGATCGTGATCGCGCTGGTGCTGGTCGCCATCCTGGCCGACGTGCTGGCGCCTTATTCGCCCTATATCGGCGACCTGCGCACCACCCGGCTGCTGCCACCGAGCGCGGCGCACTGGTTCGGCACCGACGACCAGGGGCGCGACATCCTGTCGCGCATCATCCACGGCTCGCGCATCACGCTGTACGTGGTGGTGCTGGTGGCGATACTGGCGGCGCCGATCGGCCTGGTGGTCGGCACCGTGGCCGGTTACGCGGGCGGCTGGCTCGACGCCGTATTGATGCGCATCACCGACATCTTTCTGGCGTTTCCGCGCCTGATCCTGGCGCTGGCCTTCGTGGCGGCCCTGGGCCCCGGCATCGAGAACGCGGTGATCGCGATCGCCATCACATCGTGGCCGCCCTACGCGCGCATCGCCCGCGCCGAAACCCTCACCATCCGCCAGGCCGACTACATCGCCGCCGTGCAGCTGATCGGCGCCTCGCCGTGGCGCATCGTGCTGCGCCACATCATGCCGCTGTGTGTGTCCTCGGTGATCGTGCGCGTGACGCTCGACATGGCGGGCATCATATTGACCGCCGCCGGCCTGGGTTTCCTGGGCCTGGGCGCCCAGCCGCCGATGCCCGAATGGGGCGCGCTGATCGCCAACGGCCGGCTGTACGTGCTCGACCAGTGGTGGGTGGCGGCGGCGCCGGGCGCAGCGATCTTCCTGGTCAGCCTGGCGTTCAACCTGCTGGGCGACGGGCTGCGAGACGCGCTCGATCCGAAGGGAACGAAGTGACGTCCCCCCTGATGAAACCCCCCCTGAGTCGCTGCGCGCCTTCCCCCCAGGGGACGGACGAGACTGGCGGCCTGGCAAAGCCAGTTCCGCGGTCTCCTGGGGATTTCCGCATCTACGCGCGCGCCGTGCCGGAGTCTGGCCAGTCATCGGGCATGCCGGGATGAGCAGCAACTCGACCACCGACCCGATCCTCGTGGTCGAGGATCTGCGGATATCGTTCCCGAACCGCGACGGCGGCCGGACCGAGGCGGTGCGCGGCATCTCGTTCGCGCTCGGGCGCGAGCGGCTGGGCATCGTGGGTGAATCGGGCTCCGGCAAGTCGCAGACCGGCCGCGCGATCCTGGGTCTGACGGCGCCCGAGGGTACCGTCACGGCCAAGCGGCTCGAATTCAACGGCGTCGACCTGCTGCGCTGCAGCCCGAAGCAGCGCCGGGAACTGCGCGGCGGACGTATCGCGATGGTGCTGCAGGACCCGAAGTTTTCGCTCAACCCGGTCATGACGATCGGCGACCAGGTGGTGGAAACCCTGCGTGCCCATACCCGCATCTCGGCCCGCGACGCCCGCGCCAAGGCCATGGCCGCGCTGGTGGCGGTGCAGATCGACCAGCCTGAGCGCGTCTACAAGCTCTATCCGCACGAGGTGTCCGGCGGCATGGGGCAACGCGCCATGATCGCGATGATGCTGATCGCCAACCCCGACCTGCTGATCGCCGACGAGCCTACCTCCGCGCTCGATGTCACGGTGCAGCTGCAGGTGCTCGCGATCCTGGACGCGCTGGTGGTCACGCGCGGCATGGGGCTGATCTTCATATCGCACGACCTGCGGCTGGTGTCCACATTCTGCGACCGCATCCTGGTGATGTACGCCGGCCGGGTGGTCGAGGAGGTTTCGGCCGGCGGGCTGGCCGACGCCAAACACCCCTACACGCGCGGGTTGCTCAACTGCCTGCCCCGGCTCGGCGACGACCGCCACCCCCTGCCCACGCTCGACCGCCAGCCGGAGTGGGCGCTGTGAACGCGGGGGCTGCGGCAGCCACCGGCCATGTCGGCATCGAGGTTCACAAGCTGCGCGTGGTCTACGACGGTTTCGTCGCGGTCGCCGACACCTCGCTGCGTGTGGGCGCCGGCGAGAGCTTCGGCATCGTGGGCGAATCGGGTTCGGGCAAGTCCACCGTGCTGCGCGCCATCTGCGGCCTGGCGCCGCTGCATTCGGGCACCGTGCAACTCATCGGCGCGACCGGCGGGCCTGTGCCACAGCCGGGCAGCAAGGCCTTTCGCCGCCTGGTGCAGATGGTGTTCCAGGATCCTTATGGCTCGCTGCACCCGCGCCAGACGGTGGACCGGATCCTGGCCGAACCACTGGCCATCCACGGCATCGGAGACGCCGAGGCCCGGATCGAA
>JANMYG010000799.1:0-5278 GCA_031381865.1 Betaproteobacteria bacterium
GCCACCGGCCGGGCACCTAGCGCCGGGAAAACGTCCGCCTCAAGCCGGCGCAACACGTAGTCCGCATGGCGTGGCGTCTTGGGGCCTTTCCAGTGTGCCCACCATTCACGCGCCACGCCTTCGAACGTATGGGCATCGCGCATAGCCCTGGTCAGTTTGGCCTCGCGTTTGAGTTGGGCGGGATCGTCGCCGGCCTGTAGCGCTGCGCGTGCGTGGTCGCGATCCTTGCGGGCCTGTGCCAGTGTGACGGCCGGGTAAACACCGAGCGCAAGGCGCTTTTCCTTGCCGCTGTGGCGGTACTTCATGCGCCAGTACTTGCCGCCTGCCGCGGTCACTTCCAGGTACATCCCCTTTTCGTCAGCCAGGCGCACGTGAGGTCGGCCAGTCGGGCAAACAGCCTGCTTGCATTCGGTATTGGTCAATGGCATGGTGGGGGCACTTTCTGCGGGGGCACTGGAAAACCCGGCTTTATGCCCCCGAATATTCCCCCGGTTTGTGCTGGATGTCAACGCACCTTGATGAACGGCCATAAACGACAAAGCCCCGTCTGGCGGGGCTTTGCGGGGTTTTGTGGACTTCGGCTGAAGCCTGCAAACCTACTACTGGCGGAGAGACAGGGATTCGAACCCTGGATACGTTTGACCGTATACCGGATTTCGAGTCCGGCGCATTCGACCACTCTGCCATCTCTCCGGTGGTGACCGGCTGGCATTGTAGCAGCCGGTGTTTCAACGGTGCGGCCTACGCGGCGCTCGCAAGTTGCTGCAATGCAGCCTCTACGACATCGGCCGTGATGCCATCGGCTGCGGCGACGCGGCCCGCCATGTTGCCCAGCGCGGCGGCGCCTTCTTTTTGCAGGCGTCCGATCGCGACGGCGGCGTCGCGGGGCGATTCGAAGCCTGTGCTTTGCAGCAGCAGGTGACCATGCGCGTCGACCAGCTTGAAGTGGAACTTGCCGTCGCGTTCGCGGTATTGCTTGAACACCGGCAACGCGGCCTTGCTTGCTTTGCCGGTCTTGCCGCTTTCATGGGAGCGCAGGTTGCGCAGGCCAACCGCGTGGCGCAGTTCGGCCATGAAGGGTGCGGACAACCTGCGCGCCTTCGCCGCCCCGGCGAGCAGGATGTCTTCGATGCTGCCCGGGTCGCGCAGCAGCGCTTCGTAGCGCGCGCGCATCGGTGCGATCTCGCGGTCGATGCGCTCGAACACCAGCGCTTTGGCGTCGGCCCATCCGATGCCTGCGCCGTAGGACTGGCGCAGCGCCTGGGTCTCTTCATCGCTGGCGAAGGCCTGGTAGATCTGGAACAGCGCCGAGCCGGCCACTTCCTTGGGCTCGCCCGGTGCGCGTGAATCGGTGACGATACCGCCGATCAGCTTGCGCAACTGCTCGCGTGGCGCGAACAGCGGTATGTGGTTGTCGTAGCTCTTGCTCATCTTGCGCCCGTCCACGCCGGGCAGGGTGGCCACCGATTCCTCGATCACCACCTCGGGCAACACGAAGTGCTGGCCGTAGCGGTGGTTGAAGCTGGCCGCCATGTCGCGCGCCATCTCCAGGTGCTGCACCTGGTCGCGCCCCACCGGTACCTTGTGCGCGTTGAACATCAGGATGTCGGCGCCCATCAACACCGGGTACATGAACAGGCCGGCCGTCACGTCGGAGTCGGTGTCGACGCCGGCGGCCGCGTTCTTGTCGACCGCGGCCTTGTAGGCATGCGCGCGGTTGAGCACACCCTTGCCGGTGACGCAGGTCAGGAACCAGGTCAGCTCGGGGATTTCGGGTACGTCGGACTGGCGGTAGAAGGTCACGCGCTGTGGGTCAAGCCCCGCGGCCAGCCAGCTGGCGGCGATTTCGAGCGTCGAGCGCTGGATGCGCGCGGGCTCCTCGACCTTGATCAGCGCGTGGTAGTCGGCCAGGAAATAGAAGCTCTCCACATCGGCGCGCAGGCTGGCCTGCACCGACGGCCGGATCGAGCCGACGTAATTGCCCAGGTGGGGTGTGCCGGAGGTGGTGATGCCGGTCAGGAAACGGGTGGGGCTCATGGGAGAAAGGCGGAGTCGATCATCCGAACACCAGCGAAAACGGTGTCCACAGCAGGTGCAGCAATCCGAATGTCAGCGCCATCAGCGGCTGCATCCACAAGCTGCTGACGACACCGGCCACCACCAGCGCCATCACCACGAAGAAGCCCCAGGGCTCGATGCGCGACACCAGCTCGGCCTGCCGGTACGGCAGCAGCCCCACCAGTATGCGGCCGCCGTCCAACGGCGGCAGCGGGAACAGGTTGAACACGAACATCACCACGTTGACCAACACGCCGCCCTGGCACATTTTGAGGAAGAACATCTCGGTGACGCCGACCCCTTGCAGCACCAGCAACAACGCGCCCCACAAAAAAGCCTGCAGCAGGTTCACGCCGGGGCCTGCCAGCGCGACCCAGATCATGTCGCGTTTGGGGTTGCGCAGGTTGCCGAAACGCACCGGCACCGGTTTCGCGTAACCGAACAGGAACGCGCCCGAGGTGGCGAAATACAGCATCAGCGGCATCAGGATGGTGCCGACCGGGTCGATGTGCTTGAGCGGATTGAGCG
Source organism: Betaproteobacteria bacterium (assembly GCA_031381865.1). Taxonomy (GTDB): domain Bacteria; phylum Pseudomonadota; class Gammaproteobacteria; order Burkholderiales; family Burkholderiaceae_C; genus CAISIP01. The sequence continues at coordinate 2,587 of JANMYG010000799.1, forward strand.
TGATGCGCCCCATCACATAAGCCGTGTTGTCGCCAAAATGCCGTGCGGCGTAGCCATGGGCGGCCTCGTGCACGGTGATGGCAAACAAGACGGGCAGGGCGTACAGGACGACGGTCTGGATCAGGTTGGCGATATCCACGGATCAATTGTCTCAGAGTGGGTTGGGCGAAAAATCACAGGCCGAGCGCGGCGATATCGCCGCCGCCCTGGCGCACCAGCACCGGCTCGCCGCCGCTGAGGTCGACCACGGTCGTCGGCTCCAGCGCGCATGCACCGGCGTCGATCACGGCCTCGATCTGGTGCTCGAAACGCGCGCGGATTTCGCGGGCGTCGTTCATCGGTTCGGTCTCGCCGGGGGCGATCAGCGTGGTGGCCAGCAGCGGCCCGTCGTGCAGCGTCAGCAGTTGCTGCAGCGCCTTGTGTTGCGGCACCCGCACACCGATGGTCTTGCGCTGCGGATGGCTCACGCGCCGCGGCACCTCCTTGCTGGCCTCCAGGATGAAGGTGTAGGCCCCGGGCGTGGCCGATTTGATCAGCCGGTACTGCCAGTTGTCCACCCGCGCATAGTTGGCCAGTTCACTCAGGTCGCGGCACAGCAGGGTCAGGTGGTGTTTGTCGTCCACGCCGCGGATGCGGCGCAAGCGGTCGGCGGCCGCCTTGTCGTCGAGGTGGCAGACCAGCGCGTAACTAGAGTCCGTGGGCACCGCCAGGATGCCGCCTTGCTGCAGCATCGCGACCGCCTGCTTGAGCAGCCGCACCTGCGGGTTGTCGGGGTGGATGTCGAAGAACTGCGCCATGTCACCGGATGCGGGACTCCAGCAACTCCCACACCGGCGTCAACCCGGCGGGCAGCAGCGGCAGCGTGCCCAGGTCGGTATGTGATTCGTCGGGGCTGTGGAAGTCGCTGCCGCGCGAGGCCGCCAGGCCGAATTCGCGCGCGCTGTCGGCGTAGGTCAGGTATTCGGCGGCGCTGTGGCTGCCCGTCACCACCTCCACGCCCTGGCCGCCGTGGTTCTTGAACTCCGTGAACAGGGCATATTCCTCGTTGGCGCTGAACCGGTAGCGCGCCGGGTGCGCCACAACGGCCAATCCGCCGGCCTGCGTGATCCACGCCACGGCGTCCTTGAGCGTCGCCCAGCGGTGCTCCACAAAACCCGGCTTGCCTTCGGTCAAGTATTTGCGGAAGACCGAATTGGTATCGGTACACACGCCGGTCTCGACCAGGAATCTGGCGAAATGCGTGCGCGAGATCAGGTCGTGGTTGCCGGCGTATTTCAGCGCGCCTTCATAGGCGCCGCGGATACCCACCTTGGCCAGGCCGTCCGACATTTCATGGGCGCGCTGGCCGCGTCCGCCGCGGGTCTGCACCAGGCCTGCGCGGATGCCGGCGTCATCGGGGTCGAAGCCGAGGCCGACGATATGTACCGTCTTGCCGGCGAAGGTGACCGATATTTCGGTGCCCGTCAGGTAACGCATGCCCAGCGCACTGGCCGCGGCGGCGGCACGCGCCTGTCCACCGATTTCATCGTGGTCGGTCAGGGACCACAACTCGACACCGTTGCCGGCCGCGCGTTGTGCCAGCGCTTCCGGCGTCAGTGTTCCGTCCGAGACAACCGAGTGGCAATGGAGATCGGCGTTTTTTATGGTTGTCACGCCGCCATTTTAGGGGTGGCCTGCTTTGCCGCTGCGGCCAGGGGGCTTGCAGCACGCCCTGCGACCAGCCCTGCGCCCGCCCTCAGCCGTCGGCGTTGATCTGGGTGATCAGTTCCTTGAGCACCTGGTCGGCCTGGTCGTTCGGGATCTGGCAGGTGCCCGCGTTTTCGTGGCCGCCCCCGTTGTACTTGAGCATCAGGTCGCCGATGTTGGTCCTGGAACTGCGGTTGGTGATCGACTTGCCGGTGGCGAAGACGGTGTTCTGTTTTTGCACGCCCCACATCACATGGATCGAGATGTTGGTCTGCGGATACAGGGCGTAGATCATGAAGCGGTTGACGGCGAAGATCGTCTCTTCGCGGCGCAAGTCCAGCACCGCCAGGTTCCCATGCACCGTGGTGCAGCGGCGGATCTGCTCCTTGGCCTTGTCGGCGTGCTCGAAATACAGCGTGACGCGCTCCACCATGTCGGACAGCGCGAGGACTTCGTCGATGTTGTGGTCGCGCAGGTACTGGATCAGGTCCATCATCAGCTGGTAATTGCTGACCCGGAATTCGCGAAAACGGCCCAGGCCGGTACGCGAATCCAGGAGGTAGTTGAGCAGCACCCACCCCTTGGGGTCGAGGATCTCGTCGCGCGAGAACTCGGCCGCGTCGCCTTTGTCAACGGCGATCATCATGTCGTCGAACGAACTCGGGAACCGGTCCTTGCCGCCGTAACACTCGTAGACCACGCGCGCCGCGGACGGCGCGCCGGGATAGATGATGTAGTTCTTGGGCCGCTCGCCGGTGTTGCGCACCGTCTCCGAGGCGTGGTGGTCGAACGCGAGGTGGGCGCCGGGAACGTAGGGCAGGTTGGTCGTGATGTCCCGATCGGTGATCGCCACCTTGCCGTCCTGCATGTCCTTGGGGTGGACGAACTTGATCTCGTCGATCAGGTTCATCTCGGTCAGCAGGATCGCGCATGCGAGACCGTCGAAGTCGCTGCGCGTGACAAGCCGGTATTTCTGGTCGGGCATGGAGCTCTCCACTGGATCGAA
>JANMYG010000860.1:0-4346 GCA_031381865.1 Betaproteobacteria bacterium
GCGCCACGTGCTCAGGGAGGAGGAATAGACCCCTTCCCGGCGCAACAAAGCACCGACCTCGCCAGGTCGGGTGCACCGGTCCACGGCCTCCAGAATGCGGCGTTTGGTGGCGTTGGAAAAGCTGCGCCGACGTGCATGCGGCACGACCTCGGAATTGAGGGCCGGCATCACCGGCGGCGACGCCGATTCAGGCGCATCTTCAGTCGCCCTACGGGCTCCTTGCGATGCGCCTGAATCGGCAAGGGAGTGCACTGCAAGCATGGAAACCTTCGGTTGATGGATCTTGGACATAACTACCTCGTTGCTCACTGATTTCTCGGAGCCGGGTGCAGCATGTCATATTGGCACGGGGGGCGGAGCGCGGCGCGCCAAAGCGCGGCTCCCTTTTTGGTATTCGCGCGCAATTTGGCATCAGTGCGCCAGTTGCCGTGCCAGCCGGTTGTGGCGTTCCACCAGCGGCTGCATTTCCACACTCGCCAACTGGCCGTCGCGCACCACGACGCGCCCATCAACGACCGTGTGTGTGGCCTGCGGACTCGTGCACAACACCAGGGCGCCGACCGGATCGTGCACGGCGGCGCCGGCAAGCGCCAGTGTGTCCAGGTCGAACAGCGCCAGGTCGGCGCACATGCCGACGGCCAGGTGGCCGATGTCGTCGCGTCCGAGCACTTGTGCGCCGCCGCGCGTGGCCAATGCCAGCGCGTCGCGCGCGCTCATGTCGCCCGGGCCGTGGTCGCAACCAAAGGGTTCCAGCGAACGCCCGACGCGCGCCAGCAACAAGGCCTGGCGCGCCTCGTTCACCATATGGGCGGCGTCATTGCTGGCGCAGCCGTCCACACCCAGGCCCACCGATACGCCGGCGTCGAGCAGCTTGCGGATCGGCGCGATGCCGCTGGCCAGGCGCATGTTGCTGCACGGGCAATGCGCCACGCCGGTGCGGGTCGCCGCAAACAGGCTGATGCCCTCCTGGTCGAGCTTGACGCAGTGCGCGTGCCACACGTCATCGCCCAGCCAGCCGAGGTCCTGCGCATATTGGGCCGGAGTGCAGTTGAACTTTTCGCGGCTGTAGGCGATGTCGTGGTCGTTTTCCGCCAGATGGGTGTGCAGGCGCACCTTGTAGCTGCGCGCCAGCGCCGCCGACTCGCGCATCAGGTCGCGGCTTACGGAAAAGGGCGAGCAGGGCGCAAGCGCCACCTGCACCATCGCGCCGAACGAGGCGTCGTGGTAGGCCTCGATCACGCGGCGCGAGTCGTGCAGTATGTGGGCTTCGCCCTCGACCACCGCGTCCGGCGGCAGGCCGCCCTGCGACTGGCCCACGCTCATGCTGCCTCGGCTGGCGATGAAACGCATGCCGATTTCCTGCGCCGCTTCGATGCTGTGTTCGAGCCGCACGCCGTTGGGGTAGATGTACAGGTGGTCGCTGCTGGTGGTGCAGCCACTCAGCAACAACTCGGCCATCGCCACCTGCGTCGACACCCGCACCATCTCGGGCGTCAGGCCGGCCCAGATCGGATACAGGCCGCGCAACCAGCCAAACAGTTCGGCGTTCTGCACCGCCGGAATCGCCCGGGTCAGCGACTGGAACATGTGGTGGTGGCTATTGACCAGGCCCGGCGTGACCAGGTGGTTGCGCGCATCGATCACCTGGTCGGCGTCCTGTGGAAGGCTGTCGGCCGCCCCGATGGCCTCGATGCGATTGCCCCGGATCAGGACCGACGCGTCGCGCAGTTCACGCGCCTGCAACGGATCGGCGTGGTCGAAGGTCGCGATGCAGCGCGCGTTCCTGATCAGTAGCGTGCCGGTTCGGTCGTGACTGGAGTGCAAGGTAGTGTTCCGTGGTGGCTGCGCGTTGGTTCCGGCCCTGGCCGGTCGAGTAAACATCTGGCATGGTGGCGCGGCACAATGCGACCAGGAGACACCCACGATGCCAGACACGCATGTTATTCCGCAACCCGCTGCCCAGCCCCGGGCGTTTCTCGAATACCTTTATAACGCCGCTGTGACACGCGCCCTGCCTCTGCACAACACCGCGCAGTTCCTGCCACCGCCGCCGGACAGAAGCTCTGGCGGGCGCACCATCGTGCTCGGCGCCGGCAAGGCCGGGGCTTCGATGGCGCAAGCGGTCGAAGCGTTGTGGCCCGCCGACGCGCCGCTCGAAGGTCTGGTCGTGACGCGTTACCACCACATACCGCCGCGCCCGGCGGGCTTGAAGCAACGCATTGAAGTGGTGGAAGCCTCGCACCCGGTGCCCGACGCGGCCGGGCTGGCTGCCGCGCAGCGCATACTGGGCATGGCGCAGGGGCTGACCAAAAACGACCTGGTGTTGTGCCTGGTCTCGGGCGGCGGTTCGGCTTTGCTGACCTTGCCCATAGCTGGGTTGACACTTGAACAGAAGCAGGACGTCAACAAGGCTTTGCTCGCCAGCGGCGCCAGTATTTCGGAGATGAACTGCGTGCGCAAACACCTGTCGCGCATCAAGGGTGGGCGGCTGGCGGCGGCATGTGTGCCGGCTCGGGTGGTGACGCTCGCCATCAGCGACGTACCGGGCGACGACCCGAGTACCATCGCCAGTGGCCCCACCGTACCTGACGCCACCACCTGTGCGGATGCATTGGGGGTTCTCAAGCATTACCGGATCGAGTTGCCGCCATCCGTAGCGAAGATGCTGGAACAGGGCGCGGCAGAGACACCCAAACCCGGTGACGCCGTCTTCCGGGGGCACGCGGTGCACATCATCGCCACACCGCAACAAAGTCTGGAAGCCGCGGCTGCGGCGGCGCGCGCGGCCGGTCTGAGCGCCTATATCCTGAGCGACGAAATGGAAGGTGAGTCGCGCGAAGTCGGCAAGGTGCATGCCGCGCTGGCGCGCGCGGTGGCGCAGCGAAGCCAGCCGTTCGCCAGGCCGTGCGTGATTCTGAGCGGCGGCGAAACGACTGTCACGATTCGGCCACGCGCGAGTGGCGCCGCCAAAGGCCGGGGCGGGCGGGCGGGCGAGTTCTGCCTCGGCCTGGCGCAAGCGTTGCAAGGCCAGCCGGGGGTGCACGCGCTGGCCGCCGATACCGACGGCATTGACGGCGTGGAGGACAATGCCGGCGCCTGTGTAACGCCCGACTCCCTGCTGCGCGCGCTTGGCCTGGGCATGAAGATCGACCAGTACCTGGACCGTAACGACGCCTACGGCTTTTTCAGCCCCCTGGGCGATCTGGTGGTGACCGGCCCGACCCATACCAATGTGAACGATTTCAGGGCCATGCTGGTTCTATAAACCGCGATTGGCCGATCTTGTCTGGCTCAAGTTTGATGTTGCTCAAAGTCGGACGGGCAAAAGCGCGGCACATTGGGGCATGTTCGCACCCGAGTGTCTCGATCTGCCCGCTGAGCGTCTTGTGGCCAGCCAGGGTGAACCTTTGCTGCGGCGTTCGGTGGCCCCGGTCTGGGTCATGCATGTCGAGACCGGACGTGTCGCGTTGGGTTTGATGGAGGGTGAAGTGCTGGCGCACCGCCTGGGCACGGTTGACGGTCCTTTCTGGCTCGAAGCGACGGCTGCGGTGTTGGGTTTGCCCAGCGCGGTCGACGCGGTGGCCGAGACCCAGGTTACGCTCAGACGCCTGCCTCTGGCCGCCTTCCGAAGCTGGCTCGACACACTGCCCAGGCCCGCACTGGGCGTATTGCGCGATGTGGCACGTGCGCACCGGCAGCAGACCGAACTGGCGGTGAGCCGCTGGGCGAAAGACGCCGAGGCGCGTTGCGCGGAGTGGTTGCTGCGCCATGCGCAGACTAGCGCGCAGGGCTCGGTGGCGGTTTTGTTGCAACAGCGCAAGCGCCTGATTGCCGCGCAGTTGGGTATCGCGCCCGAGACACTGTCGCGCGTATTGCGCCATTTGCGCGAGCGCAGCCTGATCAGCGGCTCGGGCCGGGTGGTGAATCTGGTCGATCCGGGGGGTCTGCGTTCGCTGGCCGGGGTTTGACGCGCCTGGCCGATTGCGCTACTGCCATTTGAGCGCGCGCAACACGTTTTCCGGGGTAGCCGGCGCCGACATCTTGACCGGTGTTTGCCCATCCGGCTGCGCGGCGGCAACCGCGGCGCGTAGTGCCTCGTACACACTGATGGCCAGCATCAGGGGCGGCTCCCCAACCGCCTTGCTGCCAAATACATTGTCTTCCCGGTTCGGTTCGTGCCACAACGTCACGTTGAAATGCTCCGGAATGTCGCCGGTGGCGGGAATCTTGTAGGTGCTTGGAGCGTGGGTGGTGAGATCGCCTTTGTCGTTCCACACCAGTTGTTCGGTGGTCAGCCAACCCATGCCCTGCACGAAACCGCCTTCAATCTGGCCAATGTCAATGGC
>JANMYG010000871.1:0-11087 GCA_031381865.1 Betaproteobacteria bacterium
CAACCTGCTGCGCCCGATGCTGGTGGGCAAGGACACCCGCATGCCCGACTACCTGGTGATGATCACGACCCTGGGCGGCATGGCGGTGTTCGGCATCAACGGTTTCGTGCTGGGCCCGGCCATCGCCGCCATGTTCATCGCGGTCTGGCACATCTACGGCGACACACGCGCCGATACATCACTGTAGCGCGCTGAATCCTGGCGGTCGCCGGGCGCACACGTGCCGGCGATCACACGCATTCACGCTGTGTCGGCCGGGCCGGCGCCTCACCGGCGCCGGTGGCGAAGCAGCAGCTTGCGCAGTTCGCTGTACCACAACACCGCGCTGGCCATTGCCGCGCACGCCAGCCACTGGCCAAGGTCCAGCGGCACCGTGCCGAAGGCCAGGTTCAGAAAACCCAGGTGCACCACCGCGACCTGCAGCAGCACCGAGACCGCGACCGCGCTCCACAACCAGCGGTTGACGAACGGGTGCACGAACGCGCTGGTGGTTTCCGAGCGCGCATTGAAGCAGTTGAACAACTGGCCGAGCACCAGCACCGTAAAACCCGCCGTGCGTGCGCTGGCCAGGTCACGCGTGCCCTCGATCAAGCCGCCGGGCAGGTAGAGGTCGATCGTCAGCAGTGTCACCAGCGCCATGACGGCGCCGAACTGCAACACGCCGAACCACATCGGCGCGTCGATCACGCGCGCGTCGCGCGCGCGCGGCTGGCGCGCCATCACGTCGTCCGTGACCGGGTCCACCCCCATCGCCAGTGCCGGTCCGGAATCGGTGACCAGGTTGATCCACAGGATCTGCGTGGCCAGCAGCGGCAGCACGACGGCGCCGCCGGAGCCGGTGGCCGTGCCCGTGAGCCCGATCACGCCCGCGCCCACCACCCCCAGGAAAACCGTCATCACCTCGCCCATGTTGGACGACAGCAGGTAACGCAGTGACTTGCGGATGTTGTCGAAGATGGCGCGCCCTTCGCGCACCGCCTGCACGATGGTGGCGAAATTGTCGTCGGCCAGCACCATCTTGGCCGCTTCCTTGGTGACTTCGGTTCCGGTCACGCCCATGGCGATGCCGATGTCGGCTGCCCTGAGCGCCGGCGCGTCGTTGACGCCGTCCCCGGTCATCGCGACGACCTGGCCTTCGGCCTGCAACGCGTCAACGATGCGCAGCTTGTGCGCCGGCGACACCCGCGCATAGACCGAGGTGTCGCGCACCGCACGGGCAAAGGCGACCTCGTCGAGTGCGTCCAGGGCCAGCCCGGTCAGCGCCGTGGTACCGGCTGCGGCGATGCCGAGGTCGGTGGCGATGCGAGCGGCGGTGCGCGGATGGTCGCCTGTGATCATGATGACCCGGATGCCGGCCCGGTGCGCCTCGCGGATCGCCAGCGCCGCTTCCTCGCGTGGCGGGTCCATCATGCCGACGGTTCCGACGAAGATCAGGTCGTGTTCGAGCGCGTCGCTGTTCCGCGGGTCCTCGCCGGCGGCCAGCGGGCGGTAAGCCACCGCCAGCGTGCGCAGCGCCGCGTCGGACAACGCGTCGACCTCGGCCAGGATGCGCTCGCGCCGCGTGGCATCGAGCTCCAAGATGTCCATGCCGACGTGCACCCGGGTGCAGCGCTGCAGCAGCACATCTGGGGCGCCCTTGGTGACCAGCACCAGCTGGTCGCCGCGTTCGTGGTCGCGCTCGATGCTGGACATGATCTTGCGCTCGGAGGTGAATGCGATCTCGCTGACGCGCTCGAATCGCCGCTGGCGCCGCTCGGCCACGCCGAGCTTGCGTTCGGCCACCAGGAATGCCGCTTCGGTCGGGTCGCCATGGATCTCCCACGCGCCGCCGTCGCCCTGGCGCAGGTCGGCGTTGCCGGCCAGGCTGCCGCCGCTGAGCACACGGATTTGTTCCGAATGCAGCGCTCCGGCGGTGAGTGCGACGCCGTGGTGCTCCACCTGTCCGTCGGGCGCATAACCGACGCCGCTGACACGGGTGTCGCCCGAGGCCGTGACCACGCGCTCGATAGTCATCTCGGAACGGGTCAGCGTGCCGGTCTTGTCCGAGCAGATGACGGACGCGCAACCCAGCGTCTCGACCGACGAGAGGTTCTTGACGATCGCGTTGTGCCTGGCCATGCGCTGAACACCCAGCGCCAGCACCACCGACAGGATCGCCGGCAGGCCCTCGGGCACGGCGGCGACCGCCAGCGATACGCCCAGCAGCAGCACCGCGACGACATCGGACGGGCTGCGGATGTCGGACAACAGCAGCACCGTCGCCACCACCACGATGGCGATCACCACCACCGCGATGCCCAGGCTGCGACCGACCCGGGCCATCTCGCGTTCCAGCGGCGTCGGCTGCTGCGTGGTGGCGTCGAGCAAGCGTGCGACGCGACCCAGCTCGGTGTCCATGCCGGTGGCGGTGACCACGGCGCGGCCGCTGCCGCGCGCCACGCCAGTGCCTTTGAACACCATGCACCGCCGGTCGCCGAGCGCGGCGGCGTGCACCAGCGTGGCCGGGTCCTTGTCGACCGCCTCGCTCTCGCCGGTCAGCGAGGCTTCCTGCAACCGCAGCGATACGGCCTGCAGCAGGCGCGCGTCCGCGCCGACCGCGTCGCCCTCGCCGAGCTCCAGCAGGTCGCCCGGCACCAGTTCGGCGCTGGGCACCCTCTGCTTCCGGCCGTCGCGCACCACCGCGGAGCTGGCCTCGGTCATGCGGGCCAGCGCGGCGACGGCATCCTGGGCCTTCGCTTCCTGCACATAACCCAGCGCGGCGTTGAGCAGCACGACTGCGGCGATGACGATCGCGTCGACCGGCCAGCCGGTCCGGCCCTCGATCACCCAGGCCACTAGCGCAATCGCGATGGCGCCCAGCAACAGGTAGATCAGCGGGTCCTGGAAATGCGACAGCAGGCGCCGCCAGGCCGGTTCGCCCGCCGTGGCGCGCAGTTCGTTGCGGCCGGTTTCGGACAAGCGGCGCGCCGCTTCGCCTGACGTGAGCCCGCGTTCGGGGTCCGCCGCCATTGCCTGCACGACCTCGTCGGCACTGTGTTGTGAGGGGTCGACGAGGGGTGTGGCCGCTGGCATGGCGCGATTCTGGCAGGGCCCGGGCGTGGCGGGTGTGGCGGGTGCAGGGTGGTTGTGGCGGTTCTCAGCGCGTGGGAGTCAGTCCGATGCGCGGGCGCATTGGATTGCCTCTCACGCTCTCAGCCCAGCCGGTCGGAATAGATCTTGCAGTCGATCGCGTAACAGCTGCACGCCGCCGCCTCGAGTCCGGTGCGGTCGCGCACCGTGACCATGCCGCGGTGGTATTCGATCAGCCCGCGGCGCTGCAGGTCGCCCGCGGCCTTGGTGACGCCGACGCGGCGCACGCCGAGCATGTAGGCCAGGAACTCCTGCGTCACCTGGAAGCTGTCGTGGTGGGCGCGGTCCTGGCTCATCAGCAGCCAGCGCGCCAGGCGCGGACCGATCAGGTGGTAACGCAGGCAACCGGCCGCCTCGGCCATCTGCGCCATCAGCACGTAAAGATAACGGTGCATGCCGCGGCGCAGCGCCGCGCTGCTGGCGAGTTCGCGCCGGAACGCCGGCGCGCCGATGCGCCAGGCGCTGCCCGCGCCCTGCACCAGCGCGTGCAGCGGCGCGTCCGCCACGCCGAGCGCCAGATGCGCGCCGACCATGCCTTCACGGCCGACCATGCCGATTTCGAGGCCCGGATTGCCGTCGATCGACATCACCAGCGACACGAACCCTTCGGTCGGAAAGTAGACATGGCGGATGGCGCGTCCGGGCTCGTACAACACCTCGGTCAGCACCAGCTCGACCGGCTCGCACAGGGACAACAGGCGCGTGCGCTCGTTGCGCGGAAGCAGTTCGATCAGGTGGTTGTCGGCGCTGGCCATGGTGGCTACCGTGTAGGTTGCGGGCCCCTCAAGGGGAACCGGGCGGGCTGAAGATCGCCCTGCGGGGGAAGTCATGCAGCGTTTCCCCGATGAACGCAATCACCTCTGGCTGCGTCAGGCCAGTCTAAGCCGGCGCGCGCCGGTGTGTTGGTGCGACAGCGCACACACGGCGCAGAAAAGGCGGCGGGCCGGTTGGCGCCAGCGCGGGCGGTCCGGTGCGGCAGTGCTGCGTCAGGCGGCCATCGACAGCGCCATCGGCATCGGTTGGCGGTATTGCGGCTTGGCCGCGGCCGAATATTCGCCGCTGCGCTGGGCCAGCCGCTGGCGATCCAGCACATCGATGCGCCCGCGGCTGTAGCGGATCACGCCCGCCTGTTGCAGCTTCAGCGCCGCGGCCGTGACACCTTCGCGGCGCACGCCCAGCAGGTTGGCCAGGTGTTCCTGCGTCATCACCAGGGCATCGGTGGTCAGACGCTCCAGACCCAGCAGCAGCCGGCGCGCCAGCAACTGGTCGATCGAGTGGTAACGGTTGCAGGCGGCGGTCTGTGCCACCTGCTCGATCAGGGTATGGGTGTAACGCAGCAGCATGTGCAGCACCGGGCCGCCGCGGTCGACCTCGTCCTTCACCGCCTGCGCGCGCAACCGGTAACCCTGCCCGGCGCTCTGCACCACGGCCTGGCTCGGGGTGGCATTGCCGCCCATGAACAACGAGACACCGACGACGCCGTCCTTGCCCACCACTGCGATCTCGGACGACGCGCCGTCGCGTGTCATGTACAGCAGCGACACGATGGCGGTGGTCGGAAAGTAGACATAGGCCGGCGCGCGGCCCGATTCGCTCAGGACCTGGCCCAGCGCCAAGTGCACCGGCTCCAGGTACGGAAGCCAGCGTTCCCATTCCGCTTGCGGCAGGCCGGCGAGCAGCTGGTTGTCGCGCGGATCAGTAGTGGGGCGTAGGGGTGTGTTCATGGGGCTCTCATTGCAGTGTTCGAGTCCTGATGATCCGGCCCGGTGCGTCTTCGGGCTATCGGCGGCGGCCGGATTCGGCTGTGGTCGCGGTCCTACAGCGCAGACCGTCCCGGTGTTTTGGCTGTCATCCCGGACTGTGTCTGGTTGTCATCCCGGACTCGCTCCGGGATCCATGGATTGCGGGTCGGGCCCGCAATGACAACTGGGGGCCGCAATGGCGGCCGGCGCGGGCACTGCCGGGTCTAGGTCGCCTGGGTCGGCGGCAGCAGGCGGTCGTATTCCTTCTTGACCACTGCGTAACACTCGCAGGTGCGTTGCTCCAGGCCCTTGCGGTCGAGCACCGAGATATGGCCGCGCGCATAGCGGATCAGGCCGGCCTGCTGCAGCTTGAGCGCGCTCTCGGTCACGCCTTCGCGGCGCACGCCCAGCATGTTGGCGATCAACTCCTGCGTCATGACCAGCTCGTTGCTCTGCAACCGGTCCAGGCTCAGCAGCAGCCAGCGGCACAGCTGCTGGTCCAGCGAATGGTGGCGGTTGCACACCGCGGTCTGCGACATCTGGGTGATCAGCGCCTGGGTATAACGCAGCAGCACGTGCATCACCGGGCCCGAGCGGTCGAATTCGTCCTTGATGGTCTGTGCCGCCAGCCTGAACCCCAGGCCCGCACTTTGCACCACCGCGCGGCTTGGCGTGGTGCCGCCGCCCATGAACAGGGAAATGCCGACCAGTCCCTCGTTGCCGACCACCGCGATCTCGGCCGAGGCGCCGTTTTCCATCACGTACAGCAACGAGACGATCGCCGTGGTGGGGAAATAGACGTGCTCGAGCGTGCCGCCCGACTCGTACAGCACCTGGCCCAGCGGCATTTCCGTCAGTTCAAGCTGCGGCAACCAGCGCCGCCAGTCGGTCTCGGGCAGCGCAGCCATCAGGTGGTTGCTTTTCGGGTTGGTGGCAATGGCGGTGGCGGTGGCAGTTGCGATGGCGGTACTCCAGGGCGGATTGCCGATTGTAGGTAGCGGGCGGGGATCCCCGCGTGTGAAAAAACACATCCCCACGCCGCGATTGTGCACACTCGCGCGGGCGCACGCCGACCGCGGCAGAACCGCCCGGCGACCCTGTTTCCCGGGGGGGCCGGTCGCGTGAAACGGGTGTTATGGCCCCGACAGGGCAACGATGCGCTCGCGCAGCATCGGCACCACCTGCCGGTCGAACCAGGGATGGCGCTTGAACCAGGACTGGTTGCGTGGGGAGGGATGTGGCAGTGCGATGTAGTGCGGCGCGTATTCGCGCCAGGCCCTCGCGGTTTGCGCCAGCGAGGATTTGCGCCGGCTGCTCAGGAACTGCTGCTGCGCGCGTTCGCCCACCAGCAGCGTCAGCTCGAGCCGGGGCAAGCGCTGCTGCAACTGCTCGAGCCAAAGCGCGGCCCCCTCGCGGCGGCCCGGCATTTCGGGGCCGGCCCCGCGGCCGGGATAACAGTAACCCTGGGTGATGATGGCCACGCGCGACTGGTCGTAGAAGAACGCCTTGTCCACGCCCATCCAGGCGCGCAGGCGCTGCCCGCTGCGGTCGTCCCACGCCACGCCAGCCGGGCAGGCGTACGTGCCCGGCTCCTCGCCGACCACCAGGATGCGCGCCTGTTCGGCCGCGCGCAGCGCCGGGCGCTCGACCGTGGCCAGGTTCGCGGCGCGCGCACGCCAGTTGCCCACCGCACCGAGCCGCTCGTCGAAGTCGATACCGCGCTGCGTGGCTGCGGCGGCTTCTCGGCCCCGGTCGGGCGGGCCGGTTCGGGCGACCTCGGCGGCAATCTGGTCGGTCGTGGTCTCGCGCAGCATGGAGCTCGGGTTGACCATGGAAATTCTCCTGGCCGCAGCATAAATATCCGTCCGCCGCGCGTCGGTGCGCTGGCGTACAGACCACATGCCGTGGCGCGGCGATACTGGCGCGCCTTGCAGCAGGCGGCGCGGCGAACGGCGCGCCACGGGACAAGCCGCGTTGCGCGGGAACCTGGGTCCGGCACAGGCAAGTGCCCGGGCCGGCCAATCTGCCCCTGACAGGGCGCCGTCCTACAGACTCCCGCCGGCTGTCCGACAGACACCACCGGCGGGGCCTCCTACCATCGACGCACGCCGCTTGCGGTCCGGGGCAAACGGCCCCGGGCGCGAACCGCGGCTGCATCGCCACCCATTTTTTCCGTCCGGCGTCCGTGCCCGGCGGTCGGAGCAATTCATGAACACCACCATCCTGGCCACCCGGTCCTGGAGCACCGCTTCCTTCGGCGAAAGCGCGGACACCTCACCGATGGAGTTGTCGGCGCTTGGCGAGCACCTGGACCAGTGCCGCGCCTCGCGCGGACGCCTGTTCGGCCTGCGTTGCGCGGTCGAGCGCATGCACGGCTTCGTGGCGCCGCGTTTCGTCACCACGCTGGTGGTGGCGGCCGTGCTGATCGGCATCGGTAGCCTGCTGTAAACCACCGGGCGGGCGACGGCACAGCGTGACCAGGATCTAGGCATGGCGCAACCCGCATTGCGGCAACTGGTGCCGGACGCGCACCAGGCGCTGTGCGACATCCTCCAGCCCGGGCGCGGCCCGGTGCTGGCGCCGATCCGTTCCGAAATTTTCGGACTGCAGCGTTTTGCCCAACACGGCCGCAGCCTGGGCGAAACCCACCGCGAGGCCGGCCCGGGCACGCGCTGGACTACCTTCTCGCCGCGCCTCAAGAACAACATCCATGCGCTGCGCGAGGCGCACCACTACATCGGCGTGCAGGCGCGCACCGGTTATGACATCAGCCCCGCGGCGGAATGGCTGCTGGACAACTTCCACCTGATCGAAGCCCAGCTCAAGGAGATCCACGAGGGACTGCCGCGCAGTTACTTCCGCACCCTGCCGGTGTTGCGCGGCGAGCCGCTGGCCGGGCTGCCGCGCATCTACGGCGTGGCCTGGGCCTTTGTGGCGCATACCGATGGCGCGTTCGACGAGGACCTGCTCAAGCAGTTCCTGTGCGCCTACCAGGAAAGCTGCGAATTGAGCCTGAGCGAGATGTGGGCGCTGCCCACCACATTGCGTGTGCTGCTGATCGAGAACCTGCGCCGTCTGGCCGAACGCGTGGCCACCAACAAGGCGGCGCGCGAAGTGGCCAACCTGTGCTGCGACCACATCGAGACCTACAGCCTGCGCACGCTCGACCAGTTGCTCGTCCTGCTCAACCAGCGCGGCGTCGGCCGGGTGTTCCTGGTGCAGATGGCACAGCGCCTGCCGGACCGGCGCAGCAGCAAGCGCCCGGTCGGCACCGCCAGTTACCACGACTGGTTGCGCGCGGCGCTGCCGGACCTGGCTGCAGCGCTGACCCAGCAGCCGGCCGACCAGACCGCCGACAACCTGAGTGTCAGCAACGCGGTGACATCGCTGCGCGCCATCGGCGACGCCGACTGGCCGGACGTGATCGCGCGCACCAGTTCGCTGATGCGGCTGATGCTCACCTCGGCCATGTTCGAGGCCGAGGACGTGGGTACGCGCGACCAGACCCTGCACGGCATCGAGGTGCTGGCGCGGCGCAGTGGCCGCTCCGAGCTGGCGGTGGCCCATACCTTGCTGGAGCTGATGCGCGACGCCGACGGCCCGGCCGCGGTCGCCAGCGACTGGCTGCGCGGACACGGACGCGCCGCGCTGCTGGCCGCGCTGGGCCTGCGCGCGCGCGACGCCGTCGCGTGGCGCTCGGTGTGGCGCCAGATGGTGTTCCCGGTGTACCTGGGTGTGCTGCTGGGCGCCACCACCGGGCTGGTGTGGTGGATGCTGTGGCGCCACCAGGGCGCAGCCGCGGCCGATGCCGTGCCGTGGTGGCCGACGCTGGGCGTGGCCGCGTTGATGTTGTTTCCGGCCTCCGAAGCCGTGGTGGCGGTGATCAACCGCCTGATCAGCGAGTCCGTGCGGCCGCGGCACCTGCCGCGCCTGGCGCTGGGCCGGGGCATACCGGGTGACCACCGCGTGATGGTGGTGGTGCCGGCGATGCTGACCAGCGCCGCGTCCACGCCCGAACTGGTGCACCGCCTGCAGCTGCACTACCTTGCCAATCCCGAGCCGCAGGCGCAGTTCGCGCTGTTGAGCGATTGGGCCGACGCGGACGCGGCCGACGCCCCCTCGGATGCCGAGGTGCTGGCCGCGGCGACCGGGCAGGTGGCCGCGCTCAACCTGCGTTACCCGCGTGGTCCCGACGAGGCCGGGCTCGCGCCGCGTTTCATCGTGCTGCACCGCGCGCGCGTATTCAGCCCGACCGAGCAGCGCTGGATCGGCTGGGAACGCAAGCGTGGCAAGCTCGAATCGCTGGTCAGCGCGCTGGCGCAGGAATCGGCGGGCGCGTTCCTGGACCTGGGCGAAATGTCGCGCATGGCCAGCGGCACCCGGTATGTGGTCACGCTCGACAGCGACACGCAATTGCCGCCCGGGCGGCTGCGCGAACTGGTGGGCGTCGCGGCGCACCCGCACAACCAGCCGCGGCTCGACCCCAGCGGGCGCCGGGTGGTCGGTGGTTACGCCATCCTGCAGCCGCGCGTGGTCACGCCGCTGCCCGACCCCAAGGACTTCACGCTGTTCCACTGGTTGTTCGCCGGACAGTGCGGCACCGACCCCTACAGCGCCGCGACCTCCGAGGTCTACCAGGACCTGTTCGGCGAAGGCACCTTCACCGGCAAGGGGCTGCTGCACGTCGGCGCGGTGTTTGCCGTGTTGTGCGGCCGGCTGCCCGAGGGGCAGGTGCTCAGCCACGACCTGCTCGAAGGCTCGATCGCGCGCTGCGCCGCCGTCACCGACATCACCGTGATCGAAGACGCGCCGTTCCATGCCGATGTGGCGGCGTCGCGCGTGCACCGCTGGACCCGTGGTGACTGGCAATTGCTGCCATTCCTGCTCGACCGGGCGCGTTACCCGCTGCGCGCCATCAACCGCTGGAAGATGTTCGACAACCTGCGCCGATCGCTGGTGGCGCCGATGTCGCTGGCGCTGTTGTGGCTGGCGCTGGCGGGTGTCGTGCTGTCGCCGTGGCCGGCGCTGCTGCTGGTGCTGGCGGCGTTCGGTGCCGGGCCGCTGATGGGCGCCGTGGCCGGTTTTTCGCCCAGCCGCGACGACGTCGCCAAGCTGCATTTCTACCAGCAGGCCGCGGTCGAGCTGGCGCGCGCGTTGTGGGGCGCGGCGTGGCACCTGGCGCAATTGCTGCAGCACGCGCTGATGGCGGTGGACGCGGTGGCGCGCGCCCTCTACCGCATGCTGGTGAGCCGGCGCCACCTGCTGCAATGGACCACGGCCGCGGCAGCGCAAGCCGCGGCAAAGGTCCGCTTTGCCGCGGTGGCGCGCCGGCACTGGCGCCCGCCGCTGGTCGCGCTGGGGCTGCTCGCGCTGCTGCTGGCCGGTGCGCGCCCGCACCCGCTGCTGGCCACAGCCCTGTGCCTGTGGTGGGGCGCGTCGCCGGTGTGGACCTGGTGGGTCAGCCGGCCGCACCCGGACCGGCCGGACGCGGCGTTGCCGCTGAAGGAGCAAATCTACCTGGAGGCCATCGCGCGCGACGCGTGGCGCCTGTTCGAACGCTGCGTCGGGCCGCAGGACAACCACCTGCCGCCCGACAACCTGCAGACGGCGCCACACGATATCGTGGCCCACCGCACCTCGCCCACCAACATCGGCATGTACCTGCTGAGCGTGGCCTGCGCCAGGGCGTTCGGCTGGATCGGAACCCCGGAGCTGCTGGCGCGCTTGGAAGCCACGCTGGCCACGCTGGCCACGTTGCAGCGCCACCGCGGCCACTTCCTGAACTGGTACGACACCCAGACCCGTGCGCCACTGTTGCCGATGTACGTGTCGACGGTCGACAGCGGCAACCTCAGCGGGCACCTGCTGGCGGTCGCCCAGGCCTGCCAGGAGCTGGCCGGCGCGGCGCAGCCGCCCGACCTGCCGGATGCGCCGGCGCGCCTGCGGGCGCTGGCCACGCAGTGCGAGCAGCTGGCCTGGGAGGCCGACTTCGGTTTCCTGTACCACCGCAAGCGGCACCTGTTCCACATCGGTTACCGCGTCGCCGAACAGCAACTCGACGCCAGCTTCTACGACCTGCTGGCCTCGGAGTCGCGTTTGACCAGCCTGCTGGCGATCGCCAAGGGGGAGGTGCCGGTGCGCCACTGGGCGTCGCTGGGCCGCCCGTTCTACGCCGTCGGCGCCGACGCCGGGCTGCGTTCCTGGTCGGGCTCGATG
>JANMYG010000046.1:0-5976 GCA_031381865.1 Betaproteobacteria bacterium
GTGGCCCAGAAATCGTCGCGCTCGATCACGTCTTTCTCGGTCGTCACCCGGCCCTCGGCGCCGGTGATCATGGTGCTGCTTTTCTTGCCGAACGGCGGGTTGGCCAGCACCACGTCGAAACGTTCACCGGGGTCGGCGGCCAGGGCATCGGCCACCACGATCGGCACCGACTTGTCGGAGCCGATGCCGTGCAGCATCATGTTCATGGCCGCCAGCCGGGCCGTGCTCTGCACCAGTTCCCAGCCGCGCAGGGCCATTTCTTTCAGGTGCTTCTTCTGCTCGCGCGTGAGGTTGGGGTTGTGGGCCGCCACATGGTTGTGCGCGGCGAACAAAAAGCCGCCGGTGCCGCAGGCCGGGTCGCAGATGCGTTCGCGCGGCTTGGGCGCGATGCAGTCCACCATGGCCTGGATCAGCGGGCGCGGCGTGAAGTACTGGCCGGCACCACTCTTGGTGTCCTGCGCGTTTTTCTCCAGCAGGCCCTCGTAGGCATCGCCCTTCACGTCGGCGCCCATGGCCGACCAGTTTTCGCCATCGATCAGGTCCACCACCAGGCGGCGCAGCTTGGCCGGGTCCTGAAACTTGTTTTGTGCCTTGGCAAAAATCAGGCCGATGGTGCCCTTCTCCTTGCCCAGCTCGTCGAGCAGGTGGCGGTAGTGGTCGAACAACGCGTCGCCGTCCCGCGCCAGCAGCGAGGGCCAGTCGAAGCCCTTGGCGATCGGGCTGGGCTGGCTCCAGGGCGGCTGGCTGCGCTCGTCGGCCATCTTCAGGAACAGCAGGTAGGTGAGCTGCTCCACGTAGTCGCCGTAACTCATGCCGTCGTCGCGCAACACGTTGCAGTAGTTCCAGAGTTTCTGAACGATGGTGGCGGAGTTCATGGGTTGTCCGTGACTAGGTCTGGCCGGTGCTGGCTCAGCCAGCGCCTGGTTGTGGTCAGCAGCATTTATGCTCGACCGGTACAGGCACGCACGGCAGCGGGCTCGATCGGGTCGCCTGAATAGTCGTTGAGATTGCGCTTCTTGCGCAGGGAGTCCAGAACAATCCACACGTCGTTGCCCAGCCCCAAAGAATGGCCCAGAGACTGGATCATGGTCTGGTGGTGCCCCGGTGTCGTGGTGGACGGTCGATATCCATTGGCCATCAGTGCCACCAAGGCGCATTGCATGATGGCCTTGTAAGCCGCGTCGAAGCGGGTCTCGTCGCTGATGCTTTGCACCGCGCTGTCGGCCAGATTGCGGCCTGCGGCGGCCAGCAGACGTTGTACCTCTTGCGCGGTGGCCGTATGCCGCTGCAGTTGGTGGATCTTGAGCAGGTTTTCCAGGCTCACGGCGCGCCCACCACCCACAGCTTCGTGCCGCGCCAGACCTGCGCCGCCAAACCATCCACATCCAGCAGCTTGCGCTCGAACTCGGCCCGAGACAGGACGGTCGGGTTGATCTCGCGCCGCAGCGTGGCCTGGGCAGAGGCAAGCGCCATCACGGCATCGGTGAACTCCAGGTCACCAATAAGCATCAGGTCGACATCGCTGTGTGCGTGCTCATTGCCACTCGCCATGGACCCGTAGACAAAAGCCTTCTCCACCCGCCCGCCCAGAAGGGCCAAAGCATCGCGCAACACATCCACCAGACCTGCAGTCTTGCGCAACAGGCCCGTAAGCTCTTCATAGACGGGGCACTGCTGGTTGGCGCGGTAGTACACCTGCCGCCCGGTTTCCTGCCGGATCAGCAGACCCATTTGGGCCAGGGCGCGCAGTTCGCGATGCAATGAACCAGGTGCCGCACCGGTCAGCCGCGCCAGCTCGCGCACATGCAGCGCAAGGTCCGGTCGCAGAAACAGCGCGCCGAGAACAGCGGATCGGGTTTGCCCCAGGAGAAAATGCGCCAAGCTCATTACGAAGCAAGTTTAGCTACATTTGAAGCAATAAAGAGAACGCGTCTGAAGTGACAGGCGAACACCCAGGCGCTTCTGGACGCTCATGGCGGAGTTCATGTCGATTCCTGGGCCGGGGGAAAAATGGCCTGTGCCAATTGGGCGGGCGCGTAAATGGTGACGCCATCGAACACCTTGCCGTAACCGGGGCCAAAGTGCGTCCGGTCGCCGGTGACAAGTACATCGCACTTCAATGCCATGGCGGCGATCAACACCGGTCGGTCCTTGTCGGGCAGCCACAACACGTTGGCCTGCTGCATGCTGGGGTATTGCACCGGGCTCACCTCGATCCGGCTCAACAAAGCCTGCAGGTAGGCTGCTGCGTCGTTGCCCGCCTTGCCATCCACATTGCGCCGCGCTTCCGTGCCGACATATTCATCTGCCACCAAGCAGTGACCCGCTGCATGCAGGGCCTGCAAGAGCAGCCGGATGGCGCCGGCCGACTTGGCCGCGGAAAACAGGACGTTGGCGTCCAGGAAAATGCGCATTCGCGGTCAGCTGCTTCACGTGCGCGTGTCGAGCTTCGGCAGCACAACGGCCAACTGCGCTTCGGCTTGGTCAAACTCCTGCACACGCTCAGGCGTGTACAGCTCCAGCGGCAACGTAACGGCCGGCCGCAGCAACAAGCCCTGCGGCGTGGTTTCGGCGATCAGCTGATCGTCCGCCTTCAGCCCCATGGCCTGGCGCAGCTTGGCCGGCAACGTGACCACGCCGCGGCTGTTGATGGTGAGTGTGGCTTGCATGATTGCAGTTTAATTGAATTGCAGCAATTCCGCCAAACTGAATGTTCACCCCCACGAACGCGTGAGCAACTCGTCCAGCGCATCGGAAATGGCTTGCCCATGATCAGCCAATGAGGCAACACACTCGCCCAGTTGCTCCGCCGCCACCGACACCATGTCCAGCGGATGCAGCACTACCTCATGCCCATCCACCTGAAACACCGGGTTCATCCGCGAGCCCACGGTGCTCGCCCGCCCTGGCAATGCGCTGCGGCGCACCAGCGGCACCACCACGCGTCGACGGTAACGGTCAAAAAGGGACAACTGCACGAGCACCACAAAGGGAATGGATCCCCGCAACCGCCCCTTGTTGCGGTGAACGTCGAACTGCGCCACTACAGCGTCGAGTGCTCGTCCGCGAAGGAACCAATTGCGTCATGTACCGCGTTCCAGTCGTGCGCGCAGGCGTCTGCCGCTTGCTGGCGCGACCCGCGCGATTGCTGCTGCTGGGCCACGTAGTCGGCGAGAAGCGCCTCCATGGTGGCAGACAGGTTGCTGGTATAGGCCTTGGCTTGCGCGACCAGACCTTCGTTCAACGTGAGGTTGACGGCACGCTTGCGCATTGGTGTTGGGACTGCTGTTGGCATGTCGGCTACTTTTTGCAACATGTATGAGCATATTATGCGCATACCGTATGGGCAAGGCCAGCCTGACCAACCCTGCCAGCGTGGGCTCAAGATTGCTCGAGTTCGTCCAACAAAGCCTGTACCGCACCCACCAATGGCGGCAAGGCGCCTTGCATCACGTTCCACACCGTGCCTACATTTACCGTGGCATAGCCGTGAATGAGCTGGTTGCGAAACGCCACAATTTGCGGCAGGTCTGGAATACGGTTCGCCAGCGCTGAATCGAGCTTGGTCAACTGGTTGAGCGCTTCGCCAATGATCTCGAACTTGCGCTCTACGGCTGCCTGGGCCATCTCGTTGCCAGCCTAAGAGGCGGCGTCCATGCCCGCAGTGAAAGCCTGAATTGCCAGCGCAGCCTCACGCACATCCCACAAGAATGCCCGCGAATCACGCTGCATAAACGGCTTCACGGTTGCGGTTGATGCTGGCCAGTATGTACGGGTTGCGCACCGCGCCAGGCTCTACCAAATCAACACCACGGCCCAGCAGCTTCTCCAAATCCGCCTTGGCGCCGAAAAAGGCGTGCAGCCCGGATTGGACGTCGGGCGCGAACTCCACCAAGAAATCAGCGTCACTGGTCGCCGGGTTGAAATCGTCTGCCCGGGCAGCCGAGCCAAACACCTCCAACCGACTGATGCCGTAGCGCCGGCAGATGGCCGAGATGCCTGAACGGTGCTGGGCGATGGCGGGGTGCATTACAACGATTTTAGGGGGCTTGTGCCTGGATACGGCAATGCCAAAGCCCGCCAGGCGCCCTCAACCATACAAGACCACATCACCCTCAACCCGCACTACTCCCGCCTGCTCCAGCTCTGCCACCACCGCATCAATCTGTTCGGCCGTGCTGCCCTGCCCCAGCATCGCACCAATGTGCCGCAAAAACGACTTGGTCTTGGTTGGCCGTTCCGGCCCCATCTTCAACACGGCTTTCTTGACGCGGGCGAACGCCTTGGCCTCTGCGGTCAATACTGGGACTGCCGCTTTGGGCTGGGCAGGCACCTTGGGTGCCAGCGGCTTGACGGGTGCGGCCTTTTTGGCTGGCACTTTCTTGGCCACGGCCCCCTTCTTCGCCGGGGCTTTCTTGGCAGCCGCCCTCTTGGCCGGCGTGGGCGCTTTGGCAGGTGCCGCCGTTTTGGCGGGTGCGGCCTTGGCGGCGGGCACAGGCTTTTTGCCGGCAACCTGCGCAACCACCGTCGCCGCAGCTTGCACCGCCGGCTTGACAGCCTTGGCCGGCGCGACCTTAAGGCCCACGCGCCTGATCGTGAACTTCAATATCCGGGCGTGGGCAATCATCGGGTCGTAGCCCGTGTCGTTGGCCACCACCACGAGGTGCGCATCCGGGTGCTTGGCCGCCACGTAACCGAGATAGAAAGAAAGGTGGAAGTCCAGCGCGTTGGGGCCCTTGCCGGAGCGCGGCACGAGCGTGACCCCGCTGTGGGCCGCCGCCATCTGTTGCGCCTGCTTGGCTTGGTGCGGGCCGTGGAACAACCAGAGATCGGTGAAGCCTGGCGCGAGCTTGACCAGTTCGGCCAATGTGGGTTGGACGTTCTCAAAGTCCACCAGCACATGTTGTTCGCTCATGCGCGCCCCATTTATTGCCTACGACTTGATCTGGCTGCGCACGTAACTGCTGACAGCGGAAGCCATGGCCTTGACTTCCTCTCGCGAGAGTCGATCCGGCTCGTTCTCGACAAACTTCTCCAACGCCTTGACTTCCAGCACCCAGACACCAGCCTTGCGCATGTCGAATGGCTCGACAAACCAGCCAGGGAATACGACAACCGGTTGAACGGGTGACTTGAATTTGCTCTCATTCAGAAATTGCCGCATCCACCCTGCCTGGGCCTTGGCCTGTACCAGGGGATCGCGATCCAACGGGTGGCCATTTGCGCGAATGACACCGTCTACCACAGTGATGCGGCATTCGCCACGCCGCTGTTTGGCGAGTGTCTTGGTCTCGATAGTGAAGACTCCCTTGGGGCCGATCAGCAGATGATCCACATTGGCATCGCCGTTGGGAACGTCGTGAAAGACAAAAAAGCCGGCGCTGCGAAACCACTCCAGATACTGGGCAACGGCGCGCTCGCCATCGCGGCCAGTGCGTAGTTGTTTCAGGCGCCGCCGGACGCGTTTGATGCGAATGGCGGCGTAGATGCAGGCCAACAAAGCCCCGCCAGTAAAGACCCATGGATTCGGCCTCATGTCGAAGAGATAACGTGCCCATTCAAAGCACGCAGACAGGATCATGAACAAGGCCAGCAACAGTGGCGACAACACATGGTCGTATTGCACGTCGTCGATCTCGGCGTCGAGGGACTGACCCGCGACCCGCAGCGGCATGGCCCTGGCCAACGGCGAACGTTCGTTGTCTTTCTTCATTCGGCGATGCCTGGTGCGACCGACACACAGAACCCGATCACGAACTGGCCTCCAGTGCTTGTAGTTCTTTGAGCGTGCGGCCTTGCGCGTCTTTCCACTCGATGCGGCCATTGGCGCTGCGGCCGAGCACCACGGCGGCGGCAGAACTCGGCGCGCTGAACACATAGTCCTGAGCAAATATGTAGATCGGGTTGGCACCTGGGCCGGCGGGAACCAGAACGCCATTGGCAATCAGTTCCTGACGTGTGTCGTAGAAGCCGCGC
>JANMYG010000104.1:0-1587 GCA_031381865.1 Betaproteobacteria bacterium
ACGGCGACATCGCCTGGGGTGGCAACTGGTTTTTTCTTTGCCACGACCATGGCTTCCCACTCAACCCGGACAACATCGGCGCGCTGTCCGCGCTGTCCCAAGCGGTACGCCTGGCGTTGCAGCGCCAAGGCCTGCGCGGCGACGTGGCGTGGGTAGCCAACTGGTTCTTCCTGGTCGAACAGCATGGCGTGTCGGTCGACCTGAAGAACCTGGAGCAGCTCACCGACGTCACCTGGCGCATCCGCCAGGCGCTGACCCAGCAGGGCATCTGCGGCGAAGGCGGCGCGGAGATCGACCACATCGAGCTGTTTGCGCCCGGCCAGGGGAAGGGCGCGCACAGCCGCAACTTCGTCCTGTGCCCCGGCAAGGCCTACGACCGCTCGCCGTGCGGCACCGGCACCAGCGCCAAGCTGGCCTGCCTGGCTGCCGACGCCAAGCTGGTCGCGGGCGCAGTGTGGCGCCAGGAGAGCGTGCTGGGCAGCGTGTTCGAAGCCAGTTACCGGTGGAGTGACGACACGCATGGCGCGGTGGCGCCACGCATCCGCGGTCGTGCCCATGTATGCGGTGAAAACACGCTGCTGCTCGACCCGCACGACCCGTTCTGTTGGGGCATCGCCTGAGTTTTTCTGGCGAAGCCCCGTTTTTCTCGAACTTGAAAGGATTGCTTCATGACGACTTTTTGGCATGGTGTGTTGCCCGCCATCACCACCCCGTTTCTCGACGACGGGTCGGTGGACCATGTGTTCCTGGCGCGCCATGTGGACCACATGATGCGCGCCGGTTGCACTGGCATCGTGCCGCTGGGCTCGCTGGGCGAGACCGCCACGCTCGGCCTGGACGAAAAGCGCGCCATATTGCAGACCGTGATCCGCGCCGTGGACGGGCGCGGCGCGGTGGTGCCCGGTGTCGCCGCGCTGGCCACGGCCGACGCGGTGGGTTTTGCGCGGATGGCGCAGTCGCTCGGCTGCGTCGGCCTGATGGTGCTGCCGCCCTACGTCTATTCGACCGACTGGCGCGAAATGAAGGCCCATGTGAGCGCCGTGATCGGCGCCACCGACCTGCCGTGCATGTTGTACAACAACCCGATCGCCTACAAGACCGACTTCAGCGCCTTGCAGATGCAGGAGCTTGCGGGAGAACACGCCAACTTCGTGGCGGTCAAGGAATCGAGCGCCGACGTGCGGCGCATCGCGGCGATCCGGGCGGCGCTCGGGGACCGCCTGTACATCCTGCTCGGTGTCGACGACCTGATCGTCGAAGGCGTGGCCGCTGGCGCATGCGGCTGGGTGGCCGGCCTGGTGAACGCGTTTCCGCGCGAGTCGGTGCTGCTGTTCGAACTGGCGCGTGCCGGTCGCATGGCCGAGGCGACGCCGCTGTACCACTGGTTCCTGCCGCTGCTGCGCATGGACGTGGTGCCCAAGTTCGTGCAGTTGATCAAGCTGGTGCAGTCGCGCGTCGGCATGGGCAGCGTGAACGTGCGCGCACCCCGGCTGGTGCTTGCCGGTGCCGAACTGGAACAGGCCAACGCCGAGATCGACCACGCGCTGGCCACCAAGCCGCGTTTCCCCGAGCGGTTGTGAAGCTGGT
>JANMYG010000115.1:0-3131 GCA_031381865.1 Betaproteobacteria bacterium
GGGAAGTTTCCACCCGCCTGCCGGACGGGCGCAAGTACTCGAGCCTGGGCGAGTTCAGCGTCGCGGGCGCCGAGTTGCGCGCCCAGGCAGTGGCGCTGCGGGCCGAGGCGTCGGCACCGGTCTCCGCACGAGTGGCTTACGCCGCATGGCTGGACCAGGCCGACCTGAAGGACGAGGCGCACAAATACTGGCGCGCTCTGGCTGCCGAGCGACCCGATGATGCCCAGTTGAGGGCGCTTGCAGGGCCCCGACCACCATCCGTCGCCAAGCGGTGACAGCGGCGGCGCAGGGTGGGCGCTCGCCGCTGAACTACTGAAAAGTGCGCCGGCTTCCGGCGCGCGTGGGCCGGCCGCCCGGTGCTGACAAAATAGGGGCTGCAAAGAAGCGCCCGCCCGTGACCCCTGAACTCACCATCAAACTCACCGCCGCGGTCGACCGCATGCCGGCGTTCCCCAAGAGCGTGCAAAGAATCCTGGAACTTACACGCGATGTCAACTGCTCGCCCAAGGACCTGGTGCAGGTGATCGACAAGGACCCGGTGGTCACGGTCAAGATTCTCAAGGTCGTCAATTCGGCCTACTACGGCCTGCCCAAGCAGATCACGTCGATCAGCCATGCGGTGGTCTACATGGGCTTCAACAGCGTCAAGAACCTGGCGCTCAGCATCGCCGCGATCGGCATGTTGCCCAAAGCCGCCGCGGCCGGGTTCGACGGCCAGCAGTACCTGCTGCATTCGCTGGCCACGGCGGGTATCGCGAAACAGCTGGCGTCGCGTATTGGCGACGCGGACCCGGGGGACTGCTTCATTGCCGGGTTGCTGCACGATTTCGGCAAGGCGGTGTTCGCCCAGTTCATGCCGGCGGAATTCCGCCAGGCGCTCGAGCGCTGCCAGCGCGACCAGTCGTCGTTGCACCTGGCGCTGCGCGAGATCATCGGCGTGGACCATGCGGAGGTGGGCGCCATGCTGGTGGAGAAGTGGCGTTTTGCGGCCCCGCTGGTGGAGACCATCCGGCACCAGTACGGCATTGACCGGCCCGACACCGCGATGATCGCCTGCGTGTTCGCTGGCAACCAGATCAGCAAGAAGCTGAACTTCGGTTTTGCCGGCAACCCGCTGATCGAAGAACTGCCGCCCGCGATGGCGCAGCGTCTGGGCGGGTCGCTGGACGAGGTGATTGCTTCGCTGGGCGACCTGACGCGGGTGTTCGAGGAGGCCGAGGCGTTTGCGAAGTCATGACACGCTGTTCCGGGTCAGCAACATCCGGCCGTGAAATGCAGCGGCCTCATAAGAAATAAAGTTGGATCGGCAAGATCCGTTCGGGCAGGCCAAGCTCAGGGCGAACGGTTCATACCTCTGAACGCCGAAGCGCATTAGAAGAACGCGTAGGAAATCTGTGCGTGAATGCCGCGGTCCTGCCAGGTCGATCGGGCGGCCTTGGCGAATTGCGGCGACAGCAGGCGCTTGGCCAGCACCAGGTCGATGCTGAACCCCTGCCAACGCACACGATTCGCCAATCCCCACGAGGATAATTTTGCGGCCGGCTCGCCCGTGTTCCAGCCGCGGCCGTGGTCGTAGAACGGGATGACGGTGGCGTTCAGGCCGGTGCCCGGGCTGCGCACCAGCGGGTACTCGAACTCCAGGTTGAAGATCGCGCCGGCATCGCGCACCAGCTGGTTTTCGCGGAAGCCGCGCACCGTGTTGACGCCCCCGATGGATATGCCGTCGAGCGCCAGCAACCGGTCGCCGGTCTGCTGCAACGTCGCCCGGGCGACCAGCTGCGCGCCGTCGCCACCCACCTGCTGCACGTATTGCGCCTGACCGAGCCAGCTGTTGAAGCGCGCCGTCGGGTTGTTGGCGGCGGGCAGCCCGGCCACCGCCTGGAGGTTGTTCTTGCCCCAGGTGAAGGTGGACCGCAATGCCAGCACACTGGTTTCGGAGCGGTAGGCATAGTCTTGCCAGAAGCGCCACAAGTTCTCCTTCGTGACCCCGCTGGGTTCGCCCGGGTTGAAGGAAAAAGGAATGCCCAGCAGGAAGGTGTCGTTCTCGCGGTGGACCCGGCCGAGCCCGATGCTGAACTTCTGGCGCAGGCTTTCGAACAGCGACTGGCTGATGCCGATCTCGTGGCTGCGCAATTTGCTGCTGATGCCCAGCACCTTGGTCGGCTCCTCGATCACCGATGAACTGCCGCGGTCCAGCGCGATGGACAATTGCGTGCCGTGGTATCCAAGCGGCATATGCCAGGCCAGGTTGCCGCGTGTGCCGGAAGAATTTTCGGTCGACTTCTGCAGGCCCGCTTCGAGCAGGTCGCCCTGGCCGGTGAGGTTGCGTACCCACCCGCTCAATCCAAAGGTTTCCGAGCCGATCGAGGGCGGGCGGTAGTTGTTGAGCGATGCGCTGAGCTGGTACGGGCGCGCCCGCACCACATCCACGTCGAAGAAGGCTTCTCCGGGCCGCTCGCCCGGTGTCAGGCGCCCGTTCATGCGTGCGAACAGCGGGTCGCCCAGCAGCAGCTGAAAGCGTTCGCGCAGCAGCTCCAGGTTCAGCGGCGCATCCGCATCCTTGACGAGGCGGCGCACCACATAGTCTTCATTCAGCCGATCGAGGCCAGACACCCGAACCCCGCTCAGGCGCCCTTCGATCACGTCGAACAGTGCGACCTGGTTGCCGCTCTCGGGTGCCAGCAACACGCCGGAGTTGACATAACCACGGTCGACATAGTGCCGCGTGAGTTTCTGGCGGAACTCTTCTAGCTCCGCGGCGCTGATGTCGCGGCCCAGATAGGGCGCGGCAACCGCCTCGAGTTCGGCCGCCGAAAAAACCGGGTTGCCCCGGAACACCGCGCGATCGAAGCGCAGCGTGGCCGCGCCCGGTGCTGCTGGCGAGGGCGCGGCCGGCGCTGCCACGGGCGGCAGTTGAAAGGCCGCGCCCGGCGGCGGCAGGAAGTCCGGCCGCGCGGCGCCAGGTGTTGTCAGGGGGTTGTCGCCGTCCGCGGCGATCGCCGCCAGCGGGATCAGGACGAGGCTGGTGCCAGTGCGCAAGGCATGGCGCAGGCAGGAAGTGGTGTGGGTCAAAGGCATCCTGCAGTGGCGAGACCGGCTCGCGCATGGGTTTCAATTGCGGGTGGTTGCGC